>NZ_RZSG01000190.1:0-8766 GCF_003997725.1 Mesorhizobium sp. M4A.F.Ca.ET.050.02.1.1 | reverse complement strand
CCGGGCGGCCCCGCCTCGGCCAGCCAGGCCTCGGCGTTCGCGCCGACATTGGTCGCAACGACCGGCAACCCCGCCTCGATGCAGGCTGCGACGGTCGCGCCGGTCGATGCGGCCCGCGCGGGAACGACCGCAAGCGCCCCGGTCCTGGCGGCACGGTCGAGCCTTGTGTTCAGGTCCGCATTCGCCAACAGGTTAAGCTTGAACGGCCATCGCTCGGCGCGCCGCACAACCAGTCCGCCGCTATGCTCGCCCATGATCCTTCCGAACGGACCAAAGGCGGTGATGCTAAGGTCCTTGGGCGCCGCCGTCGCAAGGATGTCCAGCGCATCGCACAACAGCGTCAGACCATCGCGATGCCGCCACCCGGCCAGCACGACAAGCTCGCTTGCGCTTCCCTTGCCGGTCGACGGCAGCGCGCCGGCAGGGTCTACAGCGTCCCGCAACAGCGGTATCACCGAAAACTTCCTGGCCTTCCAGCCCTTCGACACCATCCACCTGCGTAAGGCTGCCGACACGCAGATCGTCCCGTCGGCCATCTCGGCGCAATATTTCTCCATGAAGGCGACGGCAATCGCCGAGGTGCTGTCCATGAATGCCTTGTCGGCTTCATGCTCCCATTGCGCGGGAGCATGGGCGACGATGACGATGGGCGGCGCGGTGAACGCTGCTGTCTCGGCCGCGAGCAAGGTGAAGTAGGGCAGCCCGCCCTCGAGCGGCGCATAGACCAGGTCGTGGCCGGACCGTTCGAGATAGTGCAGCACGGCGGCCGACCGGCTCTCGGGCGTCGCCAGCGAGGGCAGCAACCGATCCGAGCTGTCGAGCACATGCAGCCGGACCGAGGTCGTCTCCAGCGCGTGGCGGTGCGCCGCCATCGTTTCGGAGGAGGGCTCTTGCTGGCCCGGCACCCATAGCAGGGTGACCTCGTCGCCGTCCGCGGCGAAAAGCCTGGCCAGCGCGACCATGGCCGCTTCGTCTTCGCCGCGACGGCCGATCACGCTCGTCATGACACAGACGCGGCGACGCCCGCCTTCCGGCTGCAACGGCCTTAGCTCCTTGCCACCAACGGCCATCGAAATTCCTTGTTCAGTTCCACCGCAAGCGCCTCCGCGGCGCGATCCCTTCCGTCATGATGCCCGTGCCAGGTTTACTTTTTGGTGATCATGCTTCTGCGCTGTCGGTAAACCAAGTCCTCAAGCAGTTCCTAAAATGGCTGTGCAATCAAACGACTGTTACAACTTTAGCGACGCGGCATAAGCAATCTTTACGGCTCCTGGCTAGTCATGACGGCATATCAGGAGGCGCAAATGAAAACGACAATGATGTTTCTCGGTGCGCTCGTCGTAATGGGCGCCACGGTCTCGGCGAGCTCCGCCGACCAACTTATGCGGCCGCGCATCAACCTCGGCAGTGCCAACGTCAAGACGATCAGCGGCGACCGCGGCGGCTATGTGATCGACTATGCTATCCGTGCGCTGAAGATGCGCCGCAGCGGCACCTTCGTGCGCTTCAGCGGCGCCTGCGACTCGGCCTGCACACTCTATCTGTCGATGCCCAGGAGCAAGGTCTGCATCACGCAGCGCGCGTCGTTCGGCTTTCACCTGCCGTATGGCGCCGGCGCGCGCGGCAACCAGGTGGCCGCCAATTTCATGATGAAGAACTATCCCGGCTGGGTTCGCGGCTGGATCGCCAAGCGCGGCGGGCTGAAGGGTTCCATCGCGACGATGACCTACGCCGATGCGAGCCGCTTTCTGCCGACATGTCCTTCCGAACAGCGCGGCACGACCATCGCCAGCCTCGGTCCGACCCGACTGCGCGGCGGCTGATCCCGCGAACCAGTGTTGAAAAGCATCACGATGGCGGGCGCTGGGCAGCGCCCGCCATCGCCGATCCATGCTGCGGCGGTGCAATTGATCCAAGGGGTCGTTGGTGTATTTTCGGTGCCGTCGTCGTCTTCGCGGGCCTCGTGCGAATGCAGCCATGTCAAAAGTTCGTGCTTATCGCCTCGCCAAGGACCGGATCCCAAGCGCTCAACCGCCATCTCAATCAGTATGACGGGATGGTGATGCATGGCGAGGTCTTCAATTCGACCTTTGTCGGCCTGCGCAACGACTACCACGAGAAGATGAACCTGCCCCGTGAGGCCGTCGAGGTGCGTGACGCCGACCCCGAGCAATTCATCGCGCGGATCTTCGACGACCCGGTGGCCCGCTTTGTCGGCTTCCACCTATTTCCCGAGCAGACGCGGCCGGCCATTCTTCCGGTGCTGGAAGACGACAGCGTCAAGAAGCTCTGGCTCGTCAGGAACCCGGTCGCGTCCTTCCTTTCACTGCTTGAGGCCGAGGCGTCCGGCGTCTGGACTGTCGATGCCTCGGAGCCGCTGCCCGCTGGCGATGACCGCAAGAAAGTGCGTTTCGACATCGACCGGTTTAATTCTTACCTCAACGAACTCAACCTGTTTCGGGCCAAGATCAAATCCGTGCTGTTCGAGACCGGGCAGCCATATTTCCCGATCCACTATGGCGACATCGCCGATCCGCTGGTCGGAAATGCCATCATAGCCTATCTCGGCGGCTCCCAGCGCCTCGACCGTTTCAAGACTGAGACCCTGAAGTCGCCGCCGCGCCCCTTTGCCGAGCGCATCGAGAACTACTGGGAATTCACCGCCTATTTCAGGGCCATTTCCACGGAAGCTTTATACGCGCTGGGGTGAGGGCGGTGCGGGCGGCGAGGGCGGTCGCGGCGCCGCCGTCGCCCTGCGTCGAAAGTTCGTCGGCTTCCGACCCTTAGCCGATGTCCGGACCGGCAGGCGGCGGGCCAAAAGCTGCGTCGATCAGGCGTTCGGTTAACCAATCCTCAACAAGCTTGGTTAACGCATGCTTGATTTTGTTGACTCTTTTTCGGCGCAGACCGATTCTGTCATGGGGGTTTGAAGGCTTTTGGCCGTGGCCGGGCCGAAGCGCAAACTGGCGGCGGGTATTCCTATGAGTGTTGCTGCGATTGCCGACATCATTGGCGGCACTGGCTCGGCGAGCCGTACCGGCATGGCGGGCAGGGCAGAGCCGTGAGCGTCCGGAGAGCATCGAAGGTGAGCCCGATTTCGGCGCGCGACGTGCGTTTCCGGCGCATGAGCCTGCAGATCATTTGCACTGGTCTGCTGTCGTGGCTGCTGCTTGGCGTCTACCGGAGCATCATCGTCGATCCGCAAACGACGCTTGGGGGCCTTGTGGCATCCATCCCCAAGGGATTGGCATCGAGCTACTACGACCTCGTCGTCATAGCGTCGATGACGGTGACAGCCTTGATCCTGCTCTTTCTGCTCAAGGCCAGCCGTCTTGGGTCCGCCGTCGTCTTCTTCCTTTTCTACCTTGCCGTCCTGGTGTCGCTGAGCTGGGGGTTTGCGAACATAAATCTGGTCAAGATGCTGGGCGAGCCGTTCACCTTCCAGTGGCTGGTCTATGGCGACTTCCTCCAGAATGCGGACGCCAGGAACGCCATGGGCGACGCGCTCAACTTCAGGGAAGTCGCTATCCTGTCGGTGTCCATCGCCCTGGTGCTTGTTCTCGGCTCTGCCGCGGCCAGACTGTGGCTGCGGCTGGGTGTCATCGGTCACAGGGTCCTTCTGGGCGCACTCGTGCTCGGCGTCGCGGGCGCCTTGGTCGGCACGGGCTATCACGTGCATGCGGAAGCGCTGCCGGCGGCGAAGATCGACAATCCGATCGTGCATTTCGTCGAATCGGCCCTGCTCAGTCCGACGCCGGTGGTGCTGACCATGAGCGCCAACGACAAGGATCCAGATGTCGCCAGCGTCGGCGAGCGTCCGCCGGAAACCTCCAGCTTCAAGGCGCCGACGCCGAATCCCATCAAGAACGTGCTGATCTTCATGATGGAGTCGGTGCCGTCAAAATACATCGAGACGTTTGGCGGCAAGTACCCGGTCACGCCGAACATCAAGAGCTATGCCGCGGACTCCATACGCTTCGACAACATCTACGCGCATGCCCCTTCCACGCATTACTCGCTATTTTCTCTGTTTACCTCGATGTACAACGACATCTCATACTACGGCATGACGATGCAGCATCCGTATCTGCCGCTGGATTCGATCTCCAACACGCTCTCCGCGCACAGCTTTCGCACCGGCTTCTTCTGGAGCGCGGATTCCCGGTTCCAGCGCGTCGACGAATTCCTGCTCAACAAGGGGCTTGATGCGATCCAGGATTATCGCGGGCAGAAATGCGCCACTCCCACCTTCAAGCTCAGTTCCGAGCAGTGGAAGAACATGGATTACAACAGTGATCTGTGCACGGCGCAGTCGACCATCGACTGGATGAACAAGGACGAGGGGAATCCTTTCTTCGCCATCATGTTCACGGCGATGACCCATTATCCTTACATCACCGACAGCCCGATGTTCTCGAAGATGGCGCCTTCCTCCCACACCGGGCTGGTCCACTACTCGGACGACGAAAAATTCAATGCCTACCTCAATGCCCTCAAGGTCGGCGATACGGCGCTTGGCGAAATCCTCGAGTCGCTGAAGCAGTCGGGCAAGCTCGATTCGACTTTGGTCGTGATCCTTGGCGATCATGGCGAGGCGTTCGGAGAGCATGACGACTATGTCCATGCCAGCGCGATCTATGAGGAGAACGTCCACATCCCGCTGATCATGATCAACAAGCATCTCTTCCATGATCAGGTCGTGCATTCCGTCGGCGGCATCGTCGACATCGCCCCGACCATCCTCGACATACTCGGTCTTCCGCTGCCCAAGCAGTGGCAGGGGCGCAGCCTGTTCAGCGAGCAGCGGCCGAACAAGACCTTCTTCTTCAATCCCTGGGCTGGCTTCCTGTTCGGCTACCGCGAGGACGACCGCAAGGTCGTCTTCAACGCGACCACCGGCAAGGTCGAGCAGTATGACCTCAAGGCCGATCCCGACGAGCGGACAAATCTCTTCAACGACAAAAGCGACCGCAACGCGCTGCTGCAGCCGATCGCCGGATGGGTGCAGTCGCAGCGGCGGCGCGTCGCCGATCTGGTCGCTGCCGAGGCCAAAAACACCGCGCGCTGCACCGTCACCAACCTGGAGATCGACGCCACCGGCACGGAGTTCGAAGGACCGCCGCGCCTGGATGTCCTGGTGGATGGCAAGCCCGTCGCCCAGATCAACGTGTCGGGCGTGCAAAGCAAGGCCGTAACGCCCGACGAGATCGGCGCCGAGCTGCAGGCGGCTTCGGCGGATGCAAAACCGTTCCGTGTCGACCTCAGCGCCGTGGCCAGCCCGCATTTGATCGAGCTTCGTTTTGCCAATGACCTGTGGGCTGGGCAGGGCAAGCCAGGCGATCGCAACCTGTTCATCAAGAGCGTCAAGGTGAACGGCCAGCTGGTGCCGAACAGCAGGCTACACAGCGACAACCGGGCCACCGGCTACACCGATGGCAGCGGCACCAGCATGTACAACAACGGATCGCTGTGGGTGAACGGCCCGTTTGTCGACGGATGCGTGTAGGGGGCGTTGGGCGGGGCGCCCCTCGATGCCCGGACGATCGTTCGCATTCTAATAATATCCGGCACGGCGGTTAAAGACGGTGCTCACCACGCCGTTTGCCTGAATTTTAATCAGCCCCCTCTAATATTTCCGGAGCAGCGAGACAGGCAGTCGGCATTCGGACCACTGTTCGCGACACAGATCTTTCGCCGGGGGGCGCGAGCCGAGGGCGAGAGGCTGGCGCAGGCCTTGCGCCTTGCCTCTTGCCCTCGGCCGCCATTGCCTGCGGTACCAGTCGACGAACTTCCGCAGCCCGTCCTCGACCTCGCAACCGCGGCAGGTTCTAGCGTCGCGCTGCCGCGCCTGGGCCTTGGTGGGATATTGCTGGCGCAAGTTCCATGAGAGTCCGGTCAAATCATGACGCCAGGCGATACCAGCCGTCGCTGTCGCTTTCATCCGGCCGCGGCCGCGCGACATAAGCCGACACCCCGTTCGCCTCGTGATAGACGCGCGCCAGCAATTCCGCCAGCACACCGGACGTCACCATCTGCACCCCAGCGATAAGCAGGAAGAAACCGGTGAACAGCATCGGGCGCGTGCCGATGTCCTGGCCGAGCAACAGTTTCAGGCACAGGAGATAGGCAAGCACCAGCGAGCCCACCGCGCCGAGCACGATGCCGATGCCGCCGAAGAAATGTCCGGGCCGCGTGCGGTAGCGCATGAAGAAATACATGAACACCAGGTCGAGCACGACCCTGAAGGTGCGCGAGATGCCGTATTTGGACTGGCCGTGGATGCGCGGATGATGGGTCACCACTTCCTGTGCGATGCGCCGCGGCGTCGTCACCGTCGCCAGCCAGGCCGGGATGAAGCGGTGCATCTCGCCATAGAGCCTGACGCTGCGGATGACGCTGCCGCGGAAGATCTTCAGGCTGCATCCATAATCCTTCAGCCGCACGCCGGTGACGCGCGCGATCAACCTGTTGGCGATGCGCGAGGGCAGCCGGCGCATCAGAAAGCCCTCCTGGCGGTCCTTGCGCCAGCCGGCGACGAGGTCGAGGTCCTCGTTGAGCAGGCGGTAGACCATTCGCGGTATGTCGAACGGGTCGTTCTGCAGGTCGCCATCGAGGGTGGCGATGACATCGCCGCGCGCAGCGTCGAGTCCTGCCTGCATGGCGGCGGTCTGCTTGTAGTTGCGTACCAGCTCGACCGCGTGCACGTGCGGCCCGTATTCAGCGGCGAGCCGCCGGATCTCAGCCGGCGTCGCGTCCGTGCTGCCGTCGTCGACGAGCACCACTTCCCACGGCTGGCTGTAGCCTTCCATCGCCTGATGGATGCGGGCGAGCAGGGGCTCGACATTGTCGGCCTCGTTGTACATCGGAATGACAATCGAGAGCTTATGCTCGGGCATGACCGCGCCGTCGGGCAAACCCGATGCAGGGATGGGCAGCAGGTTCATAGCGAGGGCTTCCTTGCAGCTTCCGCGGCCGGATCTTCCGGTAGCGTTGATTTCGAGGGGAACAGCCAGGCGATGGCGCCGGTGGCGATGGCCGAGCCGAAGATGAACAGATGCAGGGCGAGCGCCGCCTGCAGGCCGCTTTTCAAGGCGATGCCGGAGGTGAGCAATGCCGCCGCCGCGCCCGCCTCATAGGTGCCGAAGCCGGCGACGCCCTGCACCGGCAAGATAGCCGCGCCCTCGGCGCCGACCACGCCCGGAAAGGCGGTCGTGAAGGATGTCCCCAGCATCAGCGCCAGCAGCCATGCCTGCACCGAAAGCTTCAGCGCCCAGTTGGCGACCGTCCACCACCAGCCGTAGCGGGAGCGTCCCGTCGCCTCGGTGAAGATGTCGCGAATACGGCCGAGCTTGGCCACCACCCGGCCGCGCCCCGCCCAGTCGTGCGGCGCGCGCGCCCAGCGGGGCAGGTACCAGGCGACGACCATCAGCGCCGCGATCCCCGCAGCCCGCAGCGCTGGATGCAGCCCTGGCCACACCAGGCACGCGAGGATGCCGACGACGAAGGCGTCCTGCAGCCGGAACCATAGCAGCGAGGCGCTGGCGCGCATGATCGGGATGCCGAAAACCTGGCGCAAAAGCAGCGGAAAGGCCGTCTCGCCGCCGCGGAAGGGCACGACATTGATCATCGCGTTGTGGATCAGGATGACGCGCAGGCAGGCGCCGAAACGGCCGTTCACCTCGCCGCGGAATTCGTCGCAGACACGCAGCGCGCGCAGCACGTAGGTGACGAACAAGGCAACGGCCACGGCCACGAAGGCGGCGGGCGTGACGCGGTCGAAGGCGTCGCCCACCATCTTCCAGCGCGCGTCGCTGGCAAGCCAGGCCAGCAGCGCCAGGGTAACGACTATCGAGACTGCTCGTTTCAACCAATTCTCCGCAGGCTTCCGCCACCGCGTTCCGGTGGGCATCGGATGATGTCCGCTATTCCCGGCATCGGCCGGGGATCGGATCCATTGCCGGTTGTCGGCGGCCCGTAGGCCCAAAGCCCAAAGGCCGCGGCTCCTTCGATGCGGCTGCTCCTATAGACTAGCAGCCTGTTGGAATCCACAAGCTTGGTTCCGGCCCGTCGAGAAGGTGTGTTCGATCCGTTCGACAACGCCGATTGACACCGCTCTGCGCGTGGCGGTTAATAGCGGGCGGGGGCGGCAACTGCGATGCCTTGGGGAAGGCTTGGAGTGCGTGTTGGCGCTGGATCGGGGAGGCGACCACCAACATGCGACCGCGCACCATACCGACTGCTCAAAACGCATTGCCATATCAAGCGGAAAGTCGGGCGCGGCACCGTCCATTTGCGAGGCGCGCCTGGCTGATGGCTCTCATTGCGTGTGGCGAGCTTGCCGCTGCCGTGAATATGGCAGCCGCCAAGGATCGTGCCCCCGCCCAGGCCGTTCCAACGGCGTTCGAGATGCAGCTCTACTACGCGGATCGCACGTGGAACTGGGCGGATGGAGCCGCCTATTTCGCGCAGGACAGGCGCCTGCGCGCCTGGACGGCGAAACCGGATTCCACCTCCATCGCTGAAGGCAGATGGCTGCTGACCAATGACGGCAAGATGTGCATGGAGCTTGTCTGGCGGTCCAAGACCTATGCCGCGACGCCGATCCGCACCTGCTTCAGCCATCGCATCCATAACGGCAATGTCGAGCAGCGCATGGAGCCCGGTGGCGGGTGGTACAGCTTCAAGCACGCTTCTGGCAATGCCGCCGACGAGCATCGGAAGTTCCAGGAAGGCGACGCCAAGAGCATTGAGTTCGATACGGCCCGC
>NZ_RZSG01000018.1:0-27023 GCF_003997725.1 Mesorhizobium sp. M4A.F.Ca.ET.050.02.1.1 | reverse complement strand
CAGCGTCAAATTGGGCAGCGGCCGCGGAATCTGGAAGGTGCGGCCGAGGCCACGTCCGATGCGGCGGTGCGCGGCCTCGCCCGATACCAGGGTCCCGTTGAGACGGATCTCGCCGCTGGTTGGCAGGATGCTGCCGGCCAGAAGGTCGAACATCGTCGTCTTTCCGGCGCCGTTCGGACCGATTAGTCCGAGGATTTCGCCCGACCCTACCTCGAACGACACGTCGTTGACCGCGACAAGACCACCGAAGCGCCTGACGAGGTTGCTCGCTGTCAGAACCGGCGCACGGGTCTCCGGCCCATGCTGTGTCGCCGTCTCGATCATCAGTCCCTCTGGCCGCAGCGATCGTTGTCGCTTTCTGAATTTTGATATGTGATCACACTTGCTTTGATCACGGTATTCGGCTTTAATTTTATCCGCAAGCCGAAAACGGCCAAGCCCTTGTCAAAAGAGAAGCCGGCCAAAAACGGGCCAGGATCGGGAACGCCATGCAGAAGGCTACCGCCGAGCGGAAGAACGATGCGATCGGCGCCCAGCTTGCGCCTGTCGGCCGAGAGACCGTTCAGGACCGGGTCTATTCAGAGCTGCGCCGCGCTCTGATTGGCGGCCTGTTCGAGCCAAGCCAGATGCTGACCATCCGCGGCCTTGCCGACGCGCTGGTGACCTCGACCATGCCGGTGCGCGAGGCGCTCGGACGACTGATCACCGAAAAGGCCCTGGAAGCGCTGCCCAACCGCTCGGTGCGCGTGCCGCCGATCACGCTGGAACGCATCGACGATCTTTTGCGCGCTCGCATCCTGATCGAGGGCGAAGCGATTGCACTGGCCGTGACCCGCATGGGCCCGCGCCAGATCGCCACCATCGAGACCATTCTGGGCGAATGGGACGAAATGCGCGCGCTCAAGCACAAGAAGGATGTCGATCGCGAAGTGACGCTGAACCAGAGCTTTCATTTCGAAATCTACCGGTCCTGCGGCTCGGCGGTGCTGATCCCGATGATCGAGAGCCTGTGGCTGCAATCTGGCCCCTGCATCCGCGTCGCCATCTACGCCTTTTCGGAAGCCGGCGAGGTCGACACAGCCCAGTATCACCGCCGTATCGTCACGGCGCTGGCCACGCAGGACGCTCAGGCAGCGCGCGAAGCGCTTGTCGCCGATATCAGCCGGCCGTTCACCTTCCTGCGCCACAAGCTGCAATCGGCAGCGAAAGACCAGACATGACTTCCATCAGGATCACCGAGCCGCGCTCGAAGCTTTCCGTGACGGCGCTGTTGCTGCCCGAGAAAGCGCCGGAAAACGTTGCTTTCCTGGGTGCCTATCTCGGTAGGCCGCGGATCATCCCCGGCATCCATGCGATGTGGACCGGGCCTGAAATCTCCTGTCCGGTTCCCGCTGCCGATCTTGCGGGCCAGGCCTATGCTCAGCCTCTGCCAGCAGAAAACGCGACGCTGACGCCGCAGCCTGGCGACATCGTGCTGTCCTACGTGCCGCGGCGCGTCTGGGGCGGCAACCCCAATGCCATCTTCGACATCGGCCTGTTCTACGGGCCAGGCGCGCGGCTTCTGTTCCCGATCGGCTGGCTCGCCGGCAGCGTGGTGGCGCAGGTGGTTGCCGAGGAGCGCGATCAGTTCGCCACTGCCTGCGCCGTCATCCGCCGCAACGGCGCCTCCGACATCTCCTTCAGCCTGGTGGAGGCCTCAAATGGCTGACGACAGTTTCGAGCTCTTCGATCTTCGCGTAGAGGCGGTCATCCCCGAAGGCAAGCCGATCTATTGCGGCGCCAAGGCGGGCGACTATTTCGACCTAAAGGGCGAGATGTTGTCGTTGCCGGCCGGGCAGGGCTTTTCGATCTATTCGCTAGCCGCCGTGCTGCCGCTGCTGGCGGCCAAGCAGCGGCCGACGCACGCCAATGACTGGATGACGTCGGACGCCGAGATCGCCTGTCCCGATCCGAACTGCGCCAGCCGGCTCAGGATCGTCAGGGTGGCCAAGCGGCGGTTCAGCCATGCCGAAACGACGGCGGTGCCGCTGCCGGGGAAGACGGAGCACAAATGACTGCCAGGACTTTCGAACTCGCCACCGGCTACACCATCTCGCGCGTCATCCGCGGCGGCTGGCAACTGGCCGGCGGTCATGGCGCGATAGACCGCGAGCAGGCGGTGGCCGACCTGATCGCCACTCTTGACGCCGGTATCTTCACCTATGACTGCGCCGACATCTACACCGGCGTCGAGGAGCTGTTCGGCGCCGCGCGGCTGCGGCTCGCCAACGAGCGCGGCCTTGATGCCGCCGCCAGGATGAAGGTGCACACCAAGCTGGTGCCCGACCTCGAACGGCTGGCCGGCATCAGCCGCGACTATATCAGGAGCATCGTCGACCAGTCGCTGCGCAGGCTGAAGACCGAGCGCATCGATCTCGTGCAGTTCCACTGGTGGGATTATGCGCAGCCTCGCTATGTCGAGGCCATGGCCTGGCTCGACGAGCTGCGCCGCGAGGGCAAGGTGCGCAACCTCGGCACCACCAATTTCGACACGCCGCGGCTCGCCGAGATCCTCGCGGCAGGCATTCCGCTGGTCAGTCAGCAACTACAATATTCGGTGCTCGACCAGCGGCCGGCGGACAGGCTTGCGGCCCTTGCCGCCAGGAACGGCGTCGGCTTCCTCTGCTACGGTTCCGTAGCTGGCGGCTTCCTCAGCGATCGATGGCTTGGCGCTGCCGAACCGGCGACGCCGCTCGAAAACCGATCGCTGGTCAAATACAAGCTTATCATCGACGACTTTGGCGGTTGGGACCTGTTCCAGCAATTGCTGCGGGCATTGAAGACGGCCGGCGATCGCCACGGCGTCGACATCGCCACGATCGCCAGCGCCTGGGTGCTGGAACAGCCGCAGGTCGCGGCCGTCATCGTCGGCGCCCGCAACCAGGCGCATGCGCTTGCCAATGCGGCAATCATGGACGTGCAACTGAGCCCCGACGACAAGGCGACGATCGGCGCCGTGATCGCGCAAAGCCCCGGCCTCGAAGGTGACGTCTACACGCTGGAGCGCGACCGCCATGGCCGCCACGGCTCGATCATGCACTACAATTTGAACGCGGGTCGGATGTGAGCGCCATGAGCCAGCAGGCCTCGCTGTTTTCCCGCGCCAGCACCGAGATCGTCGATCTGCATCGCTTCTTCGTCGACTGGTTCGTCGCCGCGCGTGCCGACACCGTCGACTTCGGTCGCTTCGAAGCCGTCATGGGCGAAGGCTTGACCATGATCGCGCCGAGCGGCGCGATCCTCGGTCGCGATGTGGTCGTCGACCATGTCAGACAAAGCCGCGCCACCTTCGATGACGGCTTTGCCATCTCGATCGAGGACATCCGGCCCGGCTGGCAAACCGACGACACGATCGTCGTCCTCTATGTCGAGGCGCAGCTGCGCGGCGGCAAGCGCAGCCGCCGCCAGTCGAGCGCCGTCTTCACCACCAGTTCATCGGCGCCAAACGGCGTCGAATGGCGACATCTGCATGAGACCTGGTTGCAGGTGCCGGAACGCTGAACAGGCTCAAGACATCAGACCACAATCGAGTAACTCAAGGGGAACAACAATGAGAAACACGATACTGAAATTTACCGCCGCGCTCGCTCTCGTCACGTTGGCAGGTGCGGCTCAAGCCGCCGATTGCAAGATCACCGTCGGCCTCGTCATGGAGTTGACAGGCCCCGCCGGCGAATACGGCCAGGCCGGCGCCAAGTCGGTCGAGATGGCCTTCCGCGACATCAATGCCGCGGGTGGGGTACGCGGCTGCGACCTTGCGACCGACACGCGCGACAGCCAGAGCCAAGGCAATGTCGCGGTCGATGCCGCGACCCAGCTCGTCCAGGTCAAGAAGGTGCCTGTGATCATCGGCGGCATTATCTCCTCGGTGTCGATCCCGATCCTCACCTCGGTCACCGCGCCAGCCAAGATCGTCCAGGTCTCACCCGCTTCCTCGTCGCCGACGCTGACCGCGCTCGGCCGCGACGGCAAGACCAACGGCATCTTCTTCCGCACCATCACCTCGGATGCGCTGCAGGGCGTGGCCGCCGCCAAATACGCCATCGACAAGGGCTTCAAGAAGCTCTCGGTCATCCATGTCAACAACGACTTCGGCGTCAACATGGTGGCCGAGTTCTCGCGCGCCTATAAGGCGCTCGGCGGCACTATCGTCTCTGACACGCCCTACAACGAGAAGCAGTCGAGCTATGCGTCGGAAGTCACGGCGGCGATGGCCGGCGAACCGGACGGGCTCTATCTCGTCAGCACGCCGGTCGACGGCGCCACCGTCGCCCGCACCTGGATCTCGCAGGGCGGGGTGCAGAAGTTCCTGCTCAACGACGGCATGAACAGTCCCGATTTCATCGATTCCGTCGGCGCCGACTATCTCAAGGACGCCTACGGCACCTCCTCCGGCACCAGCCCGACCGCGTCGACCGATTATTTCAACAAGAACTACAAGGAATTCTCAGGCATCGAGCCATCGAACCCGGCCGCCGATCGTTCCTACGACGCCGGCGCCATTGTCGGGCTTGCCATCGCCATCGCCGGCTCCGACGACCCGGCCAAGATCAAGGACGCCATGTACAAGGCGGTCGATCCGGCCGGCACGCCGATCTATGCCGGCAAGGACGAATTCGCCAAAGCGCTCGGCCTGATCAAGGACGGCAAGCCGATCCGCTACGAAGGCGTCATCGGTCCGGTTTCTTTCGACAAATATGGCGACATTACCGGTCCGTTCCGCTTGTGGAAGATCGTCGACGGCAATGTGACGACCGACGGCGAGATGACGACGGATGATGTCAATGCGCTGCAGGCGAAGTTGCAGTAAAGGTCATTCGCTTGGCGCCGAGCGCAATTGAGATCGGCGCCAAGCGAGATAGCTTTGTAAGGATACAGATGCGTCGAGCGTTCAGCGGGGGACGACGCTGTGCGGCCGTGGTGCATGTGCCGGTGAGGGCTGCACATTGACCAGGCCCGCCGGGGCGTGTCGTGCGTCACCGGACTTTGCTGGTTCAGGCGCGGCGGCGGCAGCGCACAATGCGCCCTGGCCAAGGCTCGATTCAGGCGGCGACCGCCAGCGGCAAACATTCACATGGGATAAGGCGGCGACGGTTCCTCCGCCAAAAGCGCGGTGTTGAGCCGGCGTCTCATCGCACCGCAAGCAAGGAGACGCGAAGGGCGAGCAGGCGGTCACATTACTCATGCGTCAGTTCAACTCGATACGTTCTCCCGTTGCCGCCGAGCGTTTTACCGCATCGACCACCCTCAAGGTTTTGAGCCCCTCACGCCCGCTGACAAGCGGCGGTTCGTCTCCGCGGATCACCTTGCAGAATTGTCTGATCTGCAGAACAAGTGGGTCCTCGTCGTCGACCTCGATACGCGTTTGGTCAAAGGGTTCCCACCAACTCCGTTTACCAGGATTGCGCCAGACCTCGAGCGACGGAACAGCCAGCGATCCGTGCGTCCCTCCGATCATGTAACAGGATTGCTCGGTCTTGGGGTAAGCCGGATTCTCTCCGGTTGTCATCTCCCAGCTCCACGGTGCGACCACCGCGTCCGAGACTGTCGCAGTTCCCAACACTCCGTTCTTGAACTCAATCAGGATCACAGCCGTTTCCTCAACTGCGTTGCCGCGCACCGCGTTGGACTCGCGTGCCTGAACCGCAGCCACATCGCCGAAAAGGTAGCGCAGATTGTCGACATCGTGGATGAGATTGAGGAAAACCGGCCCCGCGCCGCGCTCACGACGCCACGAGATGTCGAAGTAGTCGTCGGGTTTGAATAGCCAGAACATCGCATTGACAACAAGAACGCGACCAAGCTTTCCGCTTTCGATGATTTCCTTTGCCTTCTGCATCATCGGATTGTGTCGGCGGTGATGACCGGTCAAAAGAGGAACACCTTTTGCCTCAGCCGCTGCGATCAGCTTTTCCCCGGATGCAATGTCATCGGCGATTGGCTTCTCGATGAGTGCAGGAATGCCGGCTTCAACGGCTTCCAACCCGTTCTGGACGTGAGCCGGGTTTGGCGTAGCCACGATGATCCCATCAGGTCGGTCTGCGGCAATCATGTCCGCGAAGCCTGGAAACCACTTCACGCCGGCTTCCTTGGCAATGGTCTCGCCAACCGGCGTGGGATCGACCACGGCGCTGAGTTGCGCCGAGGGCTCGGCCAGGACGTGCTGAATATGGCGCTTGCCGATGAGGCCTGCCCCAACGACGGCCAGCTTGACCCGTTGGGTCATGGTCACCTCAGCACTTGCCCGCCGCCTTGATCATTGTCGCCGCACGTCGGATGGCAAGCTGGTATCCTTCCGTACCAAGGCCGCAGATCACGCCGTCCGCGCGGTGCGAAACGAACGAATGGTGTCGGAAGCTTTCGCGCTTGTGCACATTGGAGATGTGGATCTCGATCACAGGCCCCTCGAATGTGTTCAGAGCGTCGAGGATCGCGATCGAGGTATGGGTGAAGGCTGCCGGGTTGATGACGATGCCCGCACCGTCCTCGCGCGCCTCATGAATCCAATCGATGATCTCGTATTCCCGGTTGCTCTGATGAAAGAGGATTTCATGGCCGAGGTCGGCTGCCAGCTTGCGGCAGTCCGCCGCTACGTCTGCGAGCGTTTCATGCCCGTAGATATGTGGCTGGCGTTTGCCAAGCAGGTTGAGGTTTGGTCCGTTGAGAACGTAGATCAGGCTCATGGCATAGTGTCCTTCTTGAGCAACGCTGTCCTGGTCAGACGAACGCGATTGCTTGAACGGCAAAATCAGGGTCCGACTCGTAGAGATCCGCGCGCAGGCCGAGCTTTCCAGCTTCGAGAGCAGGCGCGGCGATCGTCCGCGCGGCCTCGAGAACGGCAGTGAGAAGCTTCTGCTTGGTCTTTGCAGTACGACCCGGTGCCATCCGCACGATGATTTGGATGAAATGATGATCGACATGCTCATCGCCAACGCAGGAGTATGTCGCCTCCCGCGCAAGCGTGCGCACGGCGGAAGGTTTCACAAGGCCGCCATCGCGAACGCAGCGATGCACGGTCAGCGTCAGTCGATCCATCGCTACATGCTCGCCTGCGCCCCGGCTATAGTCGATGATGATATGCGGCATTTGGCATTTCCCCATCAAGCCGACAGGCGGCATAGGTCCGTAAAGTGAAGGGACATGCGGTCTGCGTCCGGTGCTATCCCGGTGAACAATTCGAAAGCCGCTGCTGCCTGGTAGACGGTCATGCCGCCGCCCCGAAGGGTCCGGCAGCCTTTTCCTTCGGCGAGAGCAAGGAGCTCTGTGACGAGTGGCATATAGACGATGTCGGCCACCCAATGCCGTGGCAGAAGCCATTCCGCATCTATGGGCAAACCAGGATGGCTCTTCATACCCGTCGGCGTCGCGTGGATAAGGCCGTCCGCGGAGCGCAGGGCGCTGCCGACATCCGTCGTGGCACGCGCGCAATCCCTTGAGAACCGATCGTTCAACTGCTGGGCCAAGGTTTCCGCCCGTTTTGAATCCTGGTCAAAGATCGACAATGTCTCAATACCGAGCTTGATTGCTGCATGGGCCACGGCGACACCGGCGCCGCCGGCGCCAAGCAGCACGGCATGCGACTTGGCGACGTCCGGAAGTCCGCGCTGGAAATTCTCGTAGAAACCGTACCAATCCGTGTTGTGGCCGATCCTCTCGCCGTTGCGAAAGACCACGGTGTTGACCGCACCGAGCATCTCTGCATCCTCGGAAAGGCGACTGAGGTGGGCGATCACCGTCTGCTTGCACGGATGTGTAATGTTGCTGCCGGCAAAACCGCGCTGCTCTGCCTCGTCCAGGAGGTCCGGCAGCGCGGAGGCGGGAAGGCCTCGCTCGGAGAAGTCGAGAAGCTCGTAACGGTAATCGAGGCCCTGGCGTCGCCCCTCCGTTTCGTGGAGGGCCGGGGACTTTGACATTTGAATGTCGGCACCGATCAGCCCCACGAGGAATTTCTTTTGCATTGGCATCGCTTTCGAAAGTCAGTGATGGGCCAGGATTTCACCGAGGAAGGTTTTCGTGCGCTGGTGCTCGGGAGACTTGAAGAAGACCTCCGGTTCGGCCTCTTCGACAATTTCTCCGGAGTCCATGAAGATAACGCGGTCAGCGACCTGACGGGCAAACCCCATCTCGTGCGTGACACAGATCATCGTCATGCCGTCACGGGCGAGCCCGATCATGGTGTCGAGCACCTCTTTCACCATTTCGGGATCGAGGGCAGAGGTCGGTTCGTCGAAGAGCATGACCTTCGGCTCCATGCAGAGCGCGCGGGCAATGGCGACGCGTTGTTGTTGTCCGCCCGATAGCTGCGCGGGATATTTGTCCGCCTGGTCAAGGATACGAACGCGCTCGAGATATTTTCGAGCCAGTCGCTCTGCGTCAGCGTGGCTCACGCCACGAACACGCATTGGGGCGAGGGTACAGTTCTGAAGTACGGTTATGTGGGGGAAGAGATTGAAGCTCTGGAAGACCATTCCCACTTCGCGACGTACAGCGTCGATGGATTTGGTGCTTCCGTCCAGTACGTGACCCTCGACGACGATCTTGCCTTCCTCGATCGTCTCGAGGGCATTGATGCAGCGGATTAACGTTGATTTCCCGGAGCCTGACGGCCCGCAGAGGACGATCTTTTCGCCTTTGCGGACCGACAAACTGATGGATTTCAAGGCATGGAAAGTGCCGTACCACTTCTGCACATCCTCAAGGGAAATCAGCTTCGATTGATGTTTTGCGGAATTGAGCACGGAACCCTCCATTTGGGCTTTTACTGCACGGTGAACGGGATGTTCGGAATGGATTCCGGGAACTGCGGCAGATCGATCGCCATCCATTTCTTCGTGATGGCGGCGAGCTCACCATTGGCCTTGATTTTGTCGATGAAGGCGTTGACGGCTTCGTTCCAGTCCTTCTCGCCGAGACGGGTACCGACGCCGTTGTAGGTCGTCAAAAAGTTAATCTTGCGCTCGTACGTGCCGGCACTCGCCGCATCCAGACGTTGACCATAGAACTGGTTGCCCCCAACCGCCTTTACCTGTCCGGAGACCAAAGCCTGGATGGTTGCGGCGTCGTCATCAAAGCGGCGAACCGTTGCGGTGGATCCGACGGCGTTCGTTACTGCCTTGTCCTGCGAACTGGATTTCGGAACGCCGATCTCCCATCCGGCAACGTCTTCAGGCTTCGTAACGGTGTCGGATTTGGCAGCATACAGCGAAATCGTGTTGGCGGCGTAAGGCTTGCTGTACTGAATTGCTTTCGCGCGTTCTTCCGTCATCGCCATCGTTGCGAACAGGATGTCGACTTTGCCGGTGGTAAGCGCCGGAATTCGGTTGGCAACGGCGAGTGGCTGGAATTGAACCTTCACGCCCAATTCCTTGGCAAAAAGGTTGGCGATGTCAGCGTCGAAGCCGTCCTGCACGCCGCTTGTGTTGACGAACCCCCATGGCGCATTGTCACCCTGGATGCCGACCACGAGCGTGCCTTTTGCCTTGATTTCCTCTACAGTTGCCGCAGAGGCTGCGGCAGTGCCAATGGTTGCGAAGGCAATAGTTGCCAGTGCAAGTCCAAGAAAAATCCTACGACTGTTATGCATGCTATTCTCCTCCTTACGAGTTTTGCTTCCAGCGAAGCGGTTAGCGGGCAGCTTTCGCCATCCGTTTTTCAAGGCGACTTCCCGCATGGGAGAGCGGCCAGCAAATGATGAAGTAGATTGCGCCGACGATCCCGAAGACGAGCAGCGGACGATAGGTCTGGTTTGAAATGATCTGACCGGCGCGGGTCAGTTCAATGAAGCCAACGATTGCTGCCAGCGACGTGCCCTTGGTGAGCTGGACAAGGAAGCCGATCGTGGCCGGCATCGATATTTTCAGGGCCTGCGGCAGAATGACGTCTTTCATCCGCGAGACATAATGCAAACCGAGGGCGTTGGCGGCTTCCGTCTGGCCCTTCGGCACAGCCTGGATGGAGCCGCGCCAGATCTCGCCCAGGAAGGCGCTGGCATGGAGCGTGAAGGCGACTGCGACCGCGATCCACGCGTTAACGTCGATGCCCAACAGCGCAACGCCGTAATAGACAACGAAGAGCTGCATCAGAAGGGGCGTGCCCTGGAAGACGCCGATATACCCTGCGGTGATCGTCCGGGCGACCTTGTTCTTCGAGGTGCGCAAGAGCGCGATCAGGATTCCGAATATCCCCCCACCGATGAAGCCCACGATCGCAAGCAGCACGGTCCATTTCAAACCCTGCATCAAAAAGAGAAATTGATCTTCTCCGATGGGACCCATGGCTGCTTCCTATCGCGTCGGGTAGTTGAAGTAGTGGCGAGAAATGAGCGCAAAGAGGCCCATCATCAGGCTTGAGATGGCCAGGTAGATAGCGGTCACCGTGAAATAGACTTCGAAGCTGCGGAAAGTGTCAGACTCAATGCGCTGAGCGGCCGAGGTCAGCTCGTAGGCGGCGATCGAGGTGCAGACAGACGTTGTCAGTGTCAGCATAATGAACTGGCTTGTGAGCGAGGGATAAATCGCCCGCAGCGCCGGCTTGAGCACGATGAGCCGGAAGACATCCGCCTTGTGAAGACCAAGTGCGAAACCTGCCTCGATCTGGCCGCGCGAAACGCTCTCGATCCCGCCGCGGATGATCTCGATTGCGTAGGCCCCACCATTGATGCCGAGGGCAATGATCGCCGTGACGGTCGGATTGAGGCGGATGCCCATGAGAGGAAGGGCAAAATATATGAAGAAGATCTGCACCAGGAATGGCGTATTGCGCACAACCTCGACGAACATGATCACGGCAGCCCGCGTGATCCCGCTCTTGGAACTCCTTGCAACGACGCCCAGGAGCCCGATGACGAGTGCGAGGAGCATCCCAGCTAACGCAAGGCCAACCGTTCCAAGCGAACCCCATAGCAATTCCGGGGCGCGGTCGAGGACCGCACCGAAATCAAACGTATACATGTAAGACTTCCTCCTCCTGACCGGCCTAGGCCGCGTCGGCGCCAGATCAGTGATCTGGTTTCAAAATTCCCAGTGCGCCGGCATGCAGATGTTTTAAATGTGCTTTCGGGTCCACCGGCCCGACGAGTGGCACTTCGACCGAGATAGCAGCGCCGTGTTCAGTTGCCGCACAGAGGTCCTTCAATGGCAGTTCGCCTTCTCCAGGAGCGAGCCTGCCGCTTCTCGCCTCGGCGATCATTGCGTCCGATGTTTTGGGCGCAGGCCCGCGGACGTCGCAAAGCTGGATGTGCTTTACCTTCCCTGAATTTGCGCGAAGCTCGTCGATCGAGGCGCCGTTTCGGAAGAAGTGAATCCCGTCAACAAGGGCACCGGCGTTCTCTGCTCCACAGGCATTCAAGATCGCTAGGCTGTCGCGAAAGGTCCTTACCGTCCGCCAGCCCATGTTTTCGATGTCGACTGACATGGCATATCGCGCCGCGAGGGCGCAAAACTCAGACAGGTTTGTGGCAAGACGGCCGCCGTCTCGATCATCGCCGCAAACACTCAGCCGGCGCGCCCCTATGTTCGCAGCGGCTGCCACGGTCGCCTCGTGGGAGGCCGCAAGGAAGCTCTCGTCGATCACGAAGAACTCGATATCGAACACCTTGATGCCTTCGCCATCGGCAACTGTCTTGAACTCCTGGGCACTGTGGCTGCCCACCGGCAACTCGTAAAAGGGGGCTCCGGGAAAGGCGGGGTGCAGGCGAAGCCCTATCGAGGCAAAACCCGCCCGAGCAGCTATCAACGCGAATTCCTTGGGCGGCAGCGCGATCGATGAAAAATGCGCTACGCCCAGTTCAAGGCCCGGCCCTGGCGTCGCGACGGTCATCACAAGGTGCCCTTTGTCGCAAGGTGGTTGCGCAGATTGGTTCCCGTGCGGTGGATATGCTGACGCAACATATCGCACGCATAGTCCAGATCCCTGGCGACGGCTCCCTGAGCGATCTCACTGTGCTCCTGGCTGACGTTGCGGTCACCCGACGTGCGGGTCAGAAACACCCGGCGATAACGGTCGTTGAGATTAAGCAGCAGGCTGCAGAAATGGAGCAGGATTGGCTTCCCGCAGCCGGAAATAAGTGTCAGATGGAATTCGCGGTGGAACTCTTCCCAGCGCTCGAGTGTCTCGGGGCGGGCCGCGTCACGCTCAGTGCGGTTAAGGCGATGCAGCGCGCGCATGACGTTGCCTTCCCACTCCACATCGCCGATCCGCATGGACTCGCGAAGGGCAAAGACTTCGAGCTCTTCGCGCAGGACGGTGATCTCTTCCAGATTTGCCAGGGAGATTGATGAAACGCGGTAGCCGCGATTGTCCTCGAACTCCACTAGACCGTCCGATATCAGCCGCGCCAACCCTTCACGCAGCGGACTGAGGCTTACGTTGAACGTCTTGCGCGCCTTGTCGAGATTGATCTTGCTGCCGGCCTGAAGCTCGCCGGAGATGATCGCCTCACGAAGACGGGATGCAAGCTGGCTCCCAATCGTGTTTTTGCCGTCGTCGAGGAATCCAGAAGACGATGGAGCATCTTCTGCCGGCGGAGCAGATGCGCCGTCATCATGCGGTACCATTGTCCCGGCTCCCAAGATTCATTCGTCGATGATCGGTATTATAAACGATTATTCTTGTCAACTTCGGACGCGATGAAATCTGCGAAAAAAGCCACGAGGTAACCTCGCTTCCTTCGATTAAATAGAGTTAAATCAACAATTTAGACGTGTTCGTCTCGATTATTTTGGCATCTTGGTGTCACGACAATGCGCCACGGTGGCCTTGACAGATAATCGATTATTTTGATAGTCGGGCAAATCGGGAGGTAGCCCCTTATGGTAATCAAAACCGAAAGCGATCTGACGCCAGCCGTCCTCGCTGTGATGAATCGCACTGAAGACCCCCGCCTGCGAGAAATCCTCGTGTCGATGGTCGCGCATCTTCATGCTTTCGTGCGCGAGGTTCGACTGACTGAGGTCGAGTTTCGGGAGGCGACAGCCATGCTGAACGAGATCGGGCAACTGCATACTGATCACCACAACGAGTTTGTGCTGATGGCCGGTTCTCTTGGCGTGTCTTCACTTGTCTGCCTGCTGAACAATGGCGACAGAGGACAGACCGAGACCTCCCAGTCGCTGTTGGGTCCATTCTGGCGCCTCAACTCTCCGCGAGTCGAAAATGGCGCGTCGATCATCCGATCCGAGACGCCGGGCACTCCCTTATTCGTGCATGCCAAGGTCGTTGACCGCGACGGTAAGCCAATTGCCGGCGCTGAAGTGGATGTCTGGCATGCATCTCCCGTCGGTCTTTATGAAAACCAGGACCCGGACCAGGCCGAGATGAACTTGCGCGGCAAATTCACGACCGACGAGCAAGGTCGGTTCTGGTTCAGGACCGTCAAGATGGTCGGGTATCCGATCCCGGTCGATGGCGTGGTCGGACGCCTGCTCAAAGCTCAGGGACGCCATCCGTACCGACCCGCGCACCTGCACGCACTGATCTTCAAGTATGGATACAAGACGCTGATTTCCCAGGTCTTCGACCCCAGCGACCCGAACATCGGCTCCGATGTTCAGTTCGGTGTCACGGCAGCGTTGACCGGCGACTTCGTTCGTCATGAGGAGCCCCATCCGACCGAAGCGGATATTCCTGGTCCGTGGTTCTCGCTCGACTACACCTATGCCATGGAGCCCGGCGAAGCCGTTTTGCCGCGTCCCCCGATCAAATAAATCACAATCAGCTGAGCAAACGATATGATCACCGAAGAAGAACGCCGGGCCGCGGCAGACGCGCTGCTCAAAGCTGAAATCGAGCGCAAGCCGATCATACAGCCCAGCGAGACCTACCCGAACCTCGAGCTCGAGGACGCCTACCGAATTCAGGCTTTGTGGGCGGAGGCGAGGGTAGCCAAGGGCGCACGGATCGTCGGGCATAAGATTGGCCTGACGTCACGCGCAATGCAGATGGCTTCGAAGATGACGGAGCCGGACTATGGCTGCATTCTTGACGATGCGCTTTACAACGACGGAGCGCAGATCAGGGCTGACTTGTTTATCAAGCCGCGCCTTGAGGTCGAGCTGGCCTTTGTTATGGGTGAGGATCTCGTCGGGCCCGGCACCAGGATCTATGACGTCATGCGTGCGACCGAATTCGTTGTCCCGGCGCTCGAGATTATCGACTATCGGACCGAAGTCCCTCGAGCGATCACGGATACAATTGCGGACAACGCGGCTTTCGGCGCCCTCGTCGTTGGCGGCCGTATAATTCGCCCGATGGACATCGATATCCGTTGGGTCGGAGCGACTCTTTCCAAGAACGGCATCATCGAGGAGTCGGGCGTGTCGGCGGCGATCATGGGACATCCGGCAGCCGGCATCGCGTGGCTGGTCAACAAACTTCATGCTGTGGGCGGTGGCCTGAAGAAGGGACAAATAGTCCTGGCCGGCTCCTTCACGCGTCCTGTCGATATCGCGAAAGGTGATGTCATCCAGGCCGACTATGGCCCTGTTGGCTCCATCGGTGTGTCGTTCGTGTGAGGTGCCAGTTGGATCATCCCGTCAATCGGTTCAAGCGGAAGCTCCTTGCTGGTCAAAGTCAGATCGGCCTGTGGTGTGGCCTGCCGGGAAACTACGCCGCGGAAATCGTCGCGCCTTCAGGTTTCGATTGGCTCCTGTTCGATACGGAACATTCCCCGGGTGACGTTCTGACCGTCCTGCCACAATTGCAAGCGGTCGCATCATACGACGTTTCCCCAGTCGTCCGCCCGGCCATCAACGACCCCGTTCTGATCAAGCGCTTCCTGGATATCGGCGTTCAGACACTGCTCATCCCCTACGTTCAGAACGCTGAAGAGGCGAAAGCCGCAGTCGCGGCCGTGCGATATCCTCCGGATGGAATTCGTGGTGTTTCTGCGCTGACACGCGCCACTCGTTTCGGCCGAGTTGCGCACTATGCGCAAAATGCGGAACGGGAAATTTGCCTGTTGCTGCAAGTTGAGACGCGGGAAGCGCTTGGCAACCTCGAGTCGATTGCTTCGGTAGAGGGAGTGGATGGCGTATTCGTAGGACCGGCAGACCTTGCAGCGAGTTTCGGACACAGGGGACAACCGAGCCACCCGGAGGTGGTCGATGCAATTGTCGGCGCGATTGAACGCCTGAAAGCGTTGGGCAAGCCTGCGGGCATTCTTACCCCGGATGAGAAGTTCGCGGCACGGTGCATCTCGCTGGGAACACTATTTACTGCCGTTGGTGTCGATGTCGCTGTTCTGGCGAGGGGATCGGAAGCACTCGCGGCACGATTTGCATCGCAAGGAGCGCCCCGCGATGCCGGAACGCGATGAACTCCTCACTGAAATCGCACCGACGGGAGTCATCAGAGCCGCGGTCAACATGTCGAATGCCGCACTTGTCCAACTCGATCCAGTGACAGGCGTTCTAACAGGACCGAGCGCGCGGATCGCGATCACACTTGCGGAAGAACTCGACTGCTGTTTGTCGCTGGTTCGATACGGATCGGCCGCTGACATTCTTGCGGCTGCCGAAGGCAACGAGTGGGACGTTGCATTCATTGCTCCCGATCCGTCACGTGCCGACATGTTATCCTTCTCGGCCCCCTATACCACCGTGACCGCCAGCTTTCTGGTGTCAGACAGCAGCCCGCTAGGCAGCGTGGGGGACGTCGACGTCGAAGGGGTGCGCATCGCCGCCGCCAAAACCGCTGCGTATACAAAGCAGCTTGAGCGACAGGTTAGAAATGCGATCCTCCTCCAAACCGAAAATCCCGCCTCCGCCCTGCACATGCTTATGTCCTCCCAGTGCGATGCTGCTGCGGGCTTGACTGAGTCCCTGTCACGTTTCTGCGAAGAGAATCCAGGTTTCCGCGTTGTTGAGGGGACATTCTCGAAAGTGCCTCAGGCGATCGCTGTCCATCGGAGGTGCGTTCACGCTTCAACATTCCTGTCGGACTTCATCCAGCAGCATTGCAGTGCGGGTAAGCCGAGCAATTGAAGAGAGAGCCGCAGGGCGCTGTCGAGCACGTTTCTCGTCAACGGCCCTTCGGTAGAGACACTCTCCCAGGCGCGGTTCACCGGGAAACGATCGCGCGAGGCCTTGAGGCCGACGACGCCGCAGCAGGCAGCAGGGATCCGAATTGGATCCCTGCTGCCTGCTGCGGGCTCGCTGATCTCGTTTAGATCGCCTCGCGCGGTACCGTGGGGACCCAACCTGGGATCTATGGAACCGCATCCGTCCCGACGATGCCCCCCTCATTCTCGAGAACGCTGATCCTTCTGACTTCGGAGCGGTTGAGTTTCAGGCGAACCCCGATGGAGCAGGCCAGCTCTTTTGGTTCGCGATGGATGGATCGCTCCAGCGGGGCGTGATAGATTGTGCTGACGGTACTTTTTGCGTTCGAGTCCAGTGTGCGACCGAACACCGTGAGAGCGAAAATCGGCCGATTGACACCGATAGTTGCGGAAATCTCAAAAGAATTTTTGCGACAATTTTCTCTTTAAAATCAATATCGCAACTTTTTGGCGGCCTTGGAAATTCAGGCCAATACGAAGAAAAAACCCAGCTAGATCAATGGCCTAGCTGGGATAAAACAATTGAGTGGGAGTAGAGGGAAAACGGCGGCAATAGCATAGTTTCGGCGGCGATTTTCGCTGCCCTATGAATTGCCTTCGTGTCCGTATCTGCCTCCTACTCGACTGAGAATCTCCAGCTCCGATGTGGCAGACGCGATCTGCGGCCATATTCCGGATCAAGTAAAGTGCTTTCGAATGGTTCGAGCGCTGTGAAGTACAATGGCGTTTATAAGGCCGTGTCTGCTTAGCGCCGCATCTCGGCCGTATAGATCCGCTTTGCCGTTTCCTGAAAGCTGACGTCGCAGGCGACCACTCCAAGGTCGCGGTTGCGCCACAAGCCGACTTGGCTCGCCGCTCCATTGCAGCACAATTCCTGAGACGTGATATCTTTCTCATTCGAAGGCAGGTGATGAACCAAAATGCGGAAGATCGCAGCGATTCTGGTAGCGGATGTGGTTGGCTATAGCCGCCTCGCAGAAGCGGATGAGGATCGGACACTTGCGCGGCTGCGGGTTCTGCGGAACGACTTGCTCGATCCGACGATCGCCGCACACGATGGACGAGTGGTCAAGCGTACTGGAGACGGCGCTCTCGTGGAGTTCCGCAGCGTTGTCGAGGCCGTGCGTTGCGCTGCTGAGATGCAGGAAGGCATGGTCGAATGGAACACAGGACTGCCTCTCGATGAGCGCATTGAATTCCGCATCGGCATCCACGTCGGCGATGTCGTCGAGGAGAGTGACGGAGACCTGATGGGCGACGGAATAAACATCGCTGCCCGCCTGGAAGGCTTGGCGAAGCCGAACGGAATCTGCTTGTCGGGTTCGGCCTACGAGCAGGTACGTGAAAAGCTCAAGGAACAGTTTGTCGATCTGGGCGAGCAGACCTTGAAAAACATCGCCAGGCCAGTGCGCGCCTATCACATGCTGTCCGGTACCGCATCGACGGAACCGGAAGTCGCACGAGGGCGACTAGTCCAGCAGGACAAGCCTTCGATCGCCGTCCTCCCCTTCCAGAACATGAGTGGCGATGTCGAGCAGCAATACCTCTGCGACGGGCTTACAGAGGACCTGATCACAGAGCTTTCACGCTTCCGGCAGATGCAGGTTGCGTCGCGCAATTCGTCCTCCCGCTTCCGCGGAGACGACGTTGACATGATGCGAGCGGGACGCGAACTCAGCGTGCAGTACCTCGTCGAAGGCAGTGTCCGCCGTATGGGAACGCGCATCCGGATAACGGCCCAATTGATCGATGCCACGACGGGCAATCACGTCTGGGCAGAGCGTTATGACAGTGTGCAAGACGAGATATTCGATGTCCAGGATCGCATTGTTCGCACTATCGTCGGAACACTTGTAGGACGAATGACGGCCGCGCGCACCGAGGTGGTCCTGCGCAAGCCCCCAGCCAGCCTGGCGGCCTATGAATGTGTCCTGCGCGGTGATGCGTTGCCAATTGGGACGCCGGAGATTGAGGCAGAGGCACGGCATTACTTCGAAAGGGCCGTCGAACTCGACCCCAGCTACGCTCGTGCCTACGCATTGTTGTCGTCAGCTATCGAGCGAGAGTGGTTTCTCGACATGAGTGGTTCGAACCGCTTGCGCGACGAGGCGTTCGAGATGGCGCGGATAGCCGTCGCGCTCGATGAAAACGACCATCTTTGCCAACTAGTAATGGCTTGGGCACAGGTCGATCGCGGCGCCTACGAAGTGGGTGAACAGCATTTCGCCAAGGCCATTTCTCTAAATCCAAACCATCCGGTCAATCACACCGACTTGGCGATGTTCTATAACTATCGCGGCGAAACCGAGAGAGCCATTGAGGGGATGCTGGAGGCGAAGCGCCTCGACCCATTCTTCAACCCTTCTTGGTATTGGGGCGAACTCGCCGCCGTCTACTTCAACGCGCGCCGCTATGACGACGCCATTGTCAACATGCGCCGATCAAGTTCTTTGACGTTCTCGAAAGAGGTTTGGTTCGCCGCAAGCTACGCAATGGCTGGCAAGCCCGATCTTGCGAGAGATCGCGTTGCTGGTTTGCTGCGGCGGATCCCAGAATTCTCCACTGCCAGATACGTGGCCAAGGAGCCGCTGTTTCGCATCGAAGACCGCCAGCATCTAGCTGAAGGCATGCGCAAAGCGGGCTTGCCGGAATGACCGCATTGGGTCAATTTCGGACTTGGGCCACCTGGGCTGAAACGTCCGTTATTATTCCTCGGACGCCAAAAAGCCGCCATTCTGCTGCCGGCCCCATTGTTGCCCTGCGCTCGGCAGCCTACGGAAAGAGCTCGAAGTGCTCGACTTGAGCAGACTCGATCAACTCGGCTTCATCGCCATGATAAATCGCGTTATTCCAGTCTGGCTCGATAGCGGCCTTCACCGACTCCAGGCCCTCCCAGACCATCACCATGCAGAACGTCCTGCCCGCACTCTCCGCAGGTGGCTTACCGGGGTAAAAGGCGATGAGGCCCGCCTGCTTCCTCAGCCAGGGAATAGAAAGCGACTCAACACGCTCCTGCCAGAGACGCTGCTTTCCAGCAAAGACCGTGCCGCGATAAATGCGGATAATCATGGCGATACCTCCTCACGGTGCCTTCGTGCGAACAGAATGCGCCCCTTCGATCATGCAGACTGTCGCTTGCCGTCTACGGCGACTTGCATCCGAGCAACCGGACCGGCTTCTCAAGTTTGGCGAGGTCCTCAGACTTGGCACAGCGTGGAAAGCCGGCGAGGCTCATCGTTTCGATCAGCCGGTTCCGCTGTACCTCGGTGAAGGGGAGGTTGGCGATTATTCCCTCTATGCTCAAGTCCGGATACTTCTGGAGGGTGAACGCGACAAGCGTCCGCGCCTCATCCGTCCGGCCCAGAGCCGCAAGCGCGGCAGCTCGAAACGTCCCCACCCAGCGATCGTAATTGTCAGGGCCGAGCCGGTCCGTCATGCGCAGGGCGTCCTCGTAACGACCGGCCCAGAAGTAGGCGACAGCGCGGGGACCATGACTTGACAATCTGGCGGGGCACATGATTTATTTGGATGGACAGATAAAAAATAACTAAAGGGGAATACCGATGCTAATCCCGCGATTGTGGGGCTTTTCGCTCGTCATCGCCGTTGCCATGACCTTCTCCGCGGCGGCGCAGGAAAGGGTGGTCAACATCTACAACTGGTCGGACTACATCGATCCGAAGGTTCTGGACCAGTTTACGGCCGAGACAGGCATCAAGGTCGTTTATGACGTCTATGACGACAACAAGATCCTGGAGACCAAGCTCCTGGCTGGAAGGACCGGCTACGATATCGTCGTTCCCTCGGCCTATTTCCTTCAGCGCCAGATCCTGGCTGGCGTCTATCAGCCGCTGGACAGGTCGAAGCTCGCGAATGAGAAAAACCTGTGGCCCGCGCTTATGAAGCGGATGGAGCTTTACGATCCGGGCAACCGATACGCCATCAACCTGATGTGGGGCACCACTGGCATCGGCGTGAACGTCGACAAGGTCAAGGCCGCACTCGGAAGCGTTCCCGACAGTTGGAGCCTGGTATTCGATCCCGCCAACATGGCCAAGCTTCAGGGCTGCGGCGTCACGATGCTCGACGCGCCCGACGATGTGCTGCCGGCGGCATTGAACTATCTCGGCCTCGATCCGAACTCGAAGAATGTCGATGATCTGCAGAAGGCCGCCGACGTCGTTGCCAAGGTCCGTCCCTATATCCGCAACTTCACCTCGTCGGCCTATATCGAGGGTCTGGCGACGGGAGACATCTGCGTCGCGATCGGCTGGTCCGGCGACGTCCTGCAGGCGCGCGACCGTGCGCTCGAAGCGGCCAAGGGCCTCGGCACCAAGCCGATCAACGTTGCCTATTACTACCCAAGGAAGGCGGGCAAATCTGGTTCGACAGCGTTGCCATCCCGGCAGATGCGCCTCACCCCGACGAGGCGCACCAGTTCCTGAACTTCATCATGCGCCCTGAGATCGCGGCCCAGATCAGCAACTACGTTCGTTATGCCAGCGGCAACCTTGCGGCCAAGGACAGGATCGATCCGGCCATGATCAACGATCCGACCGTCTATCCGGGGGATCAGGTCATGAACCGGCTCTACGTGATCACCATGTACGACAATGCAGTGACCCGCGCGATGACCCGCATGTGGACGCGCATTGCCACCCAACAATGAGCGGCATGTCGGTTGTCGAGCAACTCGATCTGCGGCCGCGGCGTGAGCTTTTCGATGAATTCATGCGAAACCCCGGCGGCCCGCACTGTCCCGAACTGGCGCGCCTGCTGAAGGTGATGCGGTCGCGAACGACAATGCCATGGGTGGCGGCCGTCGAGGGTCCGGCAGGCTACCGCCTGGTAGGATTGTCGGGCAGGGGACGACCGCTGGAGTTCCTCAGCGACGAGAGCTTCGCGTCGCTCCACGAGGCCGAAACGGCGGCCTTCGCTATCCGCTGGCGACAATTATTTGGACAAGTGCCGCCGGACGCGGGCTCATGCCAGGGGACTATGCATCAAGCATGAAACGGCTTCTGGGCTATGCCAGCCAATGGTCGGTCAGACCCGGCGATACCGTCGACTTTTTCCTGTCCAGCGAGCCGGAAGAGACCGTCTCGCTAGACATTGTGCGTGTCATCAACGGAGCGCCGGCAGCGCTTGACCTGCGACCGATTCCCGGCGCAACGCTGGGGTCGCGGCCGGTAGCCAATCAGCCGATCCGGACCGGATCCTACCTGACCTTGACCATGCAGGACGGATTCGCCCAACGTTGCGTGACCGTGGCTTTCAGCGTCAAGCCGACACGCGATGCGCTGGCCTGCATCTTGGATACGGGCACTTTGCGTCTGTGGCGCGATGCGGGTGGCAGCTTGGCGCTCGAAAGCGCCGGGGGGCCAAATCGGGTGGCCTGCCAGCGAATGGGGCGCGGTAAGTGGCACTCCGTTCGCATCGTGCTGGATGCGATCGAGCAGTCGGCTGTCGTCACGGTGGAAACAGCGTCTGCCGGGCCGGCCAGCACGATCTCAATACCCGTGCCGCTTGGCTGGCAAGGCATCCAAAGCCTGTCGCTTGGCGCAAAGACAGACGGCAGTTCGGCACTCGACGGGGTCGTCTCGGGATTCCGGCTGTGGGGCGCCGATGAGTCGAGTCCGGATATTGCCCTCGACTTCCGCGATCGTCTCGACTGCGACCAACTCACCAACCGGGGTACCGCGAAGGTCGACGCAAGGTTGGTCAACGCACCGACGCGCGGCGTGCCCGGTCCCAACTGGGCGGGACAGGCGTTCTCGCCGGCGGAAGACCAGGCTCTCTATGACGCCGTTCATTTCCACAGCGACGACCTCGAGGATGCCCGATGGGAAGCCAGCGCGAGTTGGGTCATCCCGCCGGGTTTCGAGAGCGGCTCCTACGCGCTGCGCGCAAGAGGATCGACAGAGACGACCTACGTTCCGTTCTTCGTGAACCCTGCTCGCGCGGCGCCATGCAGGCCAGTCGCCTTGCTCGCCTCAACTTTCACCTATCATGCCTATGCCAATCACCGGATCGCGCTTGAAAGCCCGGAATACGAAATCTCGGAGCTGAGCGCCCTGCCGGTCCTCGACGAGGAACTGCAGACCCTGCAGCATATGCCGGAACTCGGGGCGTCACACTATGATCGGCATGTCGACGGTCATCCAATTTATGTGACGACGCGCCGGCGGCCGATCCTCAACATGGCGCCGGACACCAGCAACTGGTCCTATAATGCCGATACCAGCATCACGGCCTTCCTGCACGCTCGCGAAATCGACCACGATATCGTGACCGACGACCTGCTTCACGATGAGGGGGTGTCGGCGCTGGACGGGTGTCGTGTCCTCATCACCGGGACCCACCCGGAATACCTTTCCACGCGCGAATGGGGCGCCCTGGTCGCTTTCCTCGACCGTGGCGGCCGCCTCATCTATCTCGGCGGCAATGGGTTTTACTGGCGCGTGGCTATAGCGCAGGACCGTCCCTGGCTGATGGAGCTTCGCCGGGCGGAATCGGGCGCGCGCTACAACGAGGCCGAACCGGCCGAATATCATATGCAGTTCAGCGGCGAACGCGGCGGACTCTGGCGCCGGCTCGGCAGGCCGCCGCAAGGTCTGGTCGGGGTCGGCATGGTCGCCGACGGCTGGGACCGTGGAGCAGGCTACAGGCTTACCGACGCAGCGCGCGACCCGCGCGTGGCCTTCGCCTTTGAAGGCGTTCACGGCGACGTCCTCGGCGCCCCCTGCGACGCGCATCCAGGAGCGGCCGGGCAGGAGGTCGATGCCGCCGACCCGGAGTTGGGCACGCCCGATCATGCTCTCGTGGTCGCATCGTCCACCATGCTGGGAGCCGGCTACTACCTTGCGCCGGAGGAAGTGGTATTCCTGCATTCGGCGACCACGGGCGACGTGAACGCCAGGGTCAGGGCAGACCTGACCTTCTTCGAAACACCGGCCGGGGGTGCGGTCTTCTCCACGGGTTCGATCGCCTGGGGAGCGGCGATGGCCGCCGAGCAGGGACGGACCGATGTCGGTCGGTTAACTGAAAACGCTATCCGGCGCTTTGCTGATCCGAGGCCGTTCGCTTTCCCCCAGGCTTCAGGTCCGGGAGGAGACGGGTGAGCCCCTTGGTCATCCGCAACCTGGCGGCCTGAACTGACAATGCGCTCTGGCCAAGATGCATCTCCAACCAAAGAGAGTCGCACAAGCCGCTGATCAGGCTTGCGTCGGTTGCGGCGTCGGATGCGGCATGCCCGGTTGCCTGCCGCAGCGCCTCGGTCAGGGCAGCGAGATATTCTCGTTCCAATTCGAGGCTTATCTCGCGGTAGCGCCGACGCGGCCCGGCCTCTCCCCAAAAGGCAAACCAGACCGACAGCTTGCTGCGCGAGCAGATCGCCTTGTCCAATGGAGCCAACGCCAGGGCCTTCACGCGCTCCACCGTGCCGGCTTCTGAATGCTGCAAGGCAAGCTGCCAGGCCGCGCGAAACTCTGCGGCCAGCATGTCGATCACGCACTCGAACAGGCTTTCCTTGCTGTCGAAATGGAAGTTGACCAGACCATGGGAGAGGCCGGCGTGCCGGGCGATGTCGTAAACGGTGCAGGCCGCAAATCCACGCTCTGCGATTGCTTCCAGGGCGGCTTCGATCAATTGACGGCGGCGCTCGGCGCGCTTTTCCTCGCGCCGAGGCGTGTCTGGGACGGCACGGACGCGATGCGCTGGTCGCCGCCCTTCCTTGGAATCTTCCGTCTTTGACATGGAAGTGGATTAGGCAAGCGAAACGACAGCGTCAAGCGAGGTATCTGGCTCCCAGCGATGTCGACGGAAGCGCGGCCACCTGCCGCAGCTCGAATGTCCTACTGCCTGGCCGACGCTTAACATCGTAATTATGCGGCAGTGCCGATAGTTTGCTCAAGCACACTGTTTACCCTGCACTCTTTTGCGTCACAGTTGCAGTCCAGCGATCAGCCCAAGGGCCGGTTGATGGTACTTTTTCACGAGATGGAATCCCAGCTTCCTTCGCGCACAGAAAGAAAACGCTCGATTGATATCGATAGTCCGCGAAACCTCGAAAAAGATTCCGTCAAGAATTTATCTTTGAAATCAATACCGTAAGTTTTTGGCGGCCAGTGCGTCGGATATCTAGGCGCAAACAAAGAAAAAAAATCAGCAACGTCAATGGCTTATTTGGGTTGGAGACAATCGAGTAGAGGGAAGACCTGCGAAATTCGGCGAAGGGGCTATTTTAGCGTAGAGCATGCGGTTTATCTGCGGCCTTGTTGACTATCGGCACTGCGTCACCGGTAGGACTTGGACACCGGCAAGCTATTGATTCTAAAAAGCCAGATTTTGATTGGTTGCCTGGCGGCATAGAAGGCGGCAACAAAATCCAACGGTATTTCCGGTATATTCACGGCGCTCAAGAGGGCTCGGTGGCATATCGCAGGTGAATTCGCGCGCTGGCGGCATTGTTTTGATGGCTTAAGTCTTGAAATTGCTATGGAAAGCGCCGCCTAGGAAGAATATATGACAATATTCGGGAGAATCCATGTGAATCATCTATCCAGAGAATAGATGATTCCTCAGTCGTCATCGGTCGGAACTGGTCACGCAAGACCGCGAACCGGAATTCCGCACGTACTGTGCCATCACGCCCCCTGTCTCAGTGACATCGGTTCGCTTGGCGCGACATTCGTGCCGGGCTCCTTATTTGGATTTCGTGCCTGCCGTTACGGAAGCTGTCGCTGAGTTCCCAGGATCTGCCAATATTTTAAGAGGCGATCTGTGTTTCTTTCGCTAAGAAATTCTTAAACTATGGAAATATAAAAAAACTAAATCCGAGATAGACGTTGGAGTGATAAGCATAATATTTACAGTGTTCAGCAATTGGCAATGCATAATAACGGAATATATCGCGATATACACAAATATTCTATATTGTCACAAATTTTACATAAATATAGACACATCGCTGCTGTGTGAGTTGTATTGCGTTCAAGAATTTTCGGATGTACGTTAGAACTCTATCATACATTCATAAATCTGCGGTCATATGTCGGGGGGGCAAAATGAACATTTTGTCGCGGCCAGCCTTTTTTGACGCTTTCCAGAAGAGATTTATATTAGCCAGCAAAGAAGAGGCGCCAGTCCCTGGCGTATTTGGTCGTTGGCTGGCGAGTTCGCTCCTGAGGCGCTCACCGGGGCGAGCCCGACGGCCCAGCAAAACATCAGATCTGCCGAACCTGGCGCTTGAGGCTCTTGAGGCGCGCTATCTGCTGTCGGCCGACGTCGTGCCTTTCGCGGTCGACATGAACGACCTGGCCGGGGCCGACTATTCGTTGCGCTATGACAATCTGATCCAGACGATCCAGATCTATGACAACAAGACGGATACGCTGATCGACCAGCGCAACGCGCAGCAGGTCGACTATATCGTGGTGCGCGGCACCGCCGCCGACGACAAGCTCACCATCGACTTCGGCGAAAACTTCCTGGCGGCGCTCGACGTACGCTTCGACGGTGGTGCCGGCAACGATACGCTTGCTATGACGGGCGGCAGCTTCGACGCCGTGCGGCTCGCGACCGACACCGGCCAGTCAGGAAGCATTACCGCGCAAGCCGGCGCGTTGACCCATAGCATTGGCCTGGCGAGCGTTGGCGCGGTCGAGGATGATACAGCGGCCAGCGAGCGAATTTATGCCGACAGTTCCGGGCAGGCGCGGGTGATCCGCATCGGCAGTTCAGATGGTTCAGATGACAATCTGGCGGTGCTTGACGCCGGAACCTCCAACAATCTGATCGCCTACAGGTTTGCAGTTCCTGCGCTCTCGTTGACCGTTGACGCGGGGGCGGGTGACGACAGCTTCGTGCTGCACGAGATCGACCCCGCATTGGCTGGCAAGGTCTTGTTGAGTGGCGGCGCCGGCAGCGACGCCGTTGTCGGGCCTCCGCAGGACACCGATTGGCATCTTACTGGCGACGGTTCGGGTCATGTTGCTGGGGTGTCCTTCGTTACGGTCGAGAACCTGATTGGTTCAGCCGGCAACGAGGACACCTTCTTTGTTGGTGCGGCCGGAAAGTTGAGCGGCGTCATGGCCGGTGGCGATGCCGGCTTCGACAGCATGGTTCTCGACGGTGGCACCTTCGCCTCGGTGAAGTATGTGGCCACCGGGCAGACGTCGGGAACAATCATCCGTGACGGCGTCGTGCTCCACTATGACGGACTTGAACCGATCATCGACAACAGTGTCGTTGCGGACCGGGTCATCACAACCAGCAATGCCGACGATGAAGCGACCCTGAGCGATAATGGCGCGACACTGACGCTGTCGTCGGATTCCCTCATTCCGACATTCGAATCGATCACTTTCAACAAACCCAGCACCAGCCTCACCATCAATCTCGGCGATGATCTGGGCATTCCTATTCTTTCAAAGGATACCTTGACCATCAATGCGGTGAACCTTGGTTCGGCCGCGCTCTTCGTTAACGGCCAGGACGGCAAGGACGAGGTGACGATCTCCGGGACGCTGACTGCCGGCGCAGTCAACGTCAATGCCGAGAAGATTAGCGTTTCCAGCACCGTCAATGCCGGTTCGGTGACCCTGACTGCGGCGGCGGCGGATGATGGAGAAATCACGGGTGGCGCGTATTTCGCGACCCCGGAGGCGATCATCGACCTCACTGGCGCCACGATCATCGTGACGGGCGCGGCTCAATTCACCGCAACCGCGACAGCCAATGTCGAGGCCGAGACTGCCGAGGTTGGGCCGCTCGCGGGTGTCATCGCGACGATCTTGCCCGAGGCACGGGTCAAGTTCAGCAGCACCGATGTGACCGCGGCCAGCCTGTCGGCGTCGAGCACCGTAACCGTGACGCTGACCGCAAAGGACGAGTCCGATGCCGGTTCCGACAACGATGAAAAGAAGGA
>NZ_RZSG01000189.1:0-8789 GCF_003997725.1 Mesorhizobium sp. M4A.F.Ca.ET.050.02.1.1 | reverse complement strand
CTTCTATGGCAGGATATCGCGCAGAGCGGATGATTTTCTTGCCAAACGGGCGGGTGCGGCGGCGGAAGCGAATGCCGGCTATGCGGAGCAACAATTCGGCTCCAACTCCTGACCTGCATTTGGACAGGGCAGTTGACCGCCGCGCTCGCTGCTCTTCAAGGGCAATGAGTTCGGCCACACCGATCTAGAAGCACTTAGCCCCGACCGGCCAGCGAAGCCGAATAGCGGAAGCGCCAGGAAAAAGAGCAGCTATCCGTTGCTCTTGCCGCCGCCCTATCCCTTCTTGCCAGGACCGTAGGATTTTCCGGGATTGCTGGGGTCGTGCTTGCCGGGGTCATTTCCATGACCGTTGTTGCCATCATCCGTTGGCGGGGCCGGCGGGTCCGGCGGATCCGGCGGATTGGGTGTGCCCGGACTGGGTGGACTGGGCGCCCGTTGCTGCTGCGGCCGCGGCGTATGCTCCTGCTGAATGGCGGCCGTAAGCCCGCAATTTCCGCCCGTACCGAAGCCTCCCGAAAGCTGCTGAGTGCCGGTCAGAAACGGCAACGCCCGCTGGGTGCCGAGTGCGGTGAGCACAGATCGATTGACCTTGGTAACGTCGCTCATAGCGCCTGATGGCGACGCGACCACACAATCGCAACGCTGCTTCAGTTCCCGGCATCCGCCACCGCTGCAGAACCGAGCCGACCCCTTCAGGAGCACGACGGCGGTTTTGCCGTTGGGCGCGATGTGAACATCGAATGCTGTTCCCCGCACGCCTATCGTGCCTGCAGGCGTGACGATCTGGTAGGCGGACGAGGACGAACTTCCGCTTATCCAGCGAAACGTTCCCTTGGCAGCGCGGATGGTAAGGTTCTTCACCGAATTATCATCGTTGAAGACGTACTTGTCGATGACGACGGAGGAACCCCACCCTACCGCCAGCTTGGTGCCATCCATGAACACGAATTGGCCAAGCCCGGTATTGGATGTCCTGATACGTTCGTCCCGGTGAACGGGTGCGCTGACCACCAGCGGTCCGGTTGCGCCGGTGACGGCAGTCTTGATCACGACTGCCTTGCCGACTGTTTCGGCGGCGGCTATCGGTGTCGCATTGTTGAGCGTCGCGGCAAGCGCGACAACAGCAACCCACCTCAAGGACGGCATTGCATCCTCCTGTAAGATCGATCTTTATTAGCAATTTCTTTATTAGCACATGTACCAAAGGTTGTCTTTACGGGAGGGCATACGTCAATTTGAGTAGACATGGCTCGTTTCCGCAGGCGAAGTTCGATCGGCAATTCGCAATTCGGCGGCGACCCGATGAACGGCCATCTGGACGAAATTCGCATCACGGTCGGTCATAACCGTTACGAGCTCGGACACGAGCTTCACGCCGCCGACTGCGGCTTTTCCCAAGGTCAAAAAATGCCGCGCGGTGCAAGGCAGGCATACTGGGCCGGCCTCAATGCGTCAGCGGTTGAACTTGCCTTCGTAGCCGTAGGAAATGTCACTCGGCAGACTGAGCGCTGCTTGCCGGAATTCGAGATTGAATATCTGATCCGTATACCGGCCATCGTTCAACAGCCCGTCCCATGCGAAGAACGCGGCAACCGCGACAAGGATGAGCATAAACGTTCGCATCGGAACCCCCTCTCTCAAGAGGGCTGAAGCTCTCCCATGGAATGCTTGCGCATCCTCAACACCAGCAAGCGCGTGGCCGCGAACGGTGTCATGACGAGAAACGTCATCGCGACGCTGATGAGGAATGACAACTGACAGAATGCGCTGGGAACGTAACAAACAGCTTCCATAGACCTAACCCCTTCAAACCACGGTTACTCTGGTGGCCTCCCTCCGCCCGCTCTCCAAGCATGATCCTGCTTCGGCAGAAATACAATAGGTTGCTAATATAAGATTGTCATCGCTTTGCTCTCCGCTGGCCAGCAGCACGAGCCTCGGCCTCAGCTTCTCAGTATTTGATTTTTCTTGATTCTATAGGTCCCAGCCCGGCAGATACGCGTCGCGCGACGTCTCTAACTAGATGATGGATCGCGCTCGGCTCGTTCTTGGCATATGCCGTGAAGAATTCCATCGACTGTGCAACCTGATAAATTTCCCGGAAGTTCCGCGACATCAACCCATCGTTGTCTTCAAACGGGTTCAACATCACGCACTCCATCCGCTCTACGGCGTCAGGAAATCTCGCGAGGTAGGCTTTGAGGAACTCCTCGATCTGTTCGTCGCTGAAATGCTTACCCATGGTCTCCTCCGCGCAGCAGTACATAGATAGCTAGTCCGGCAATCAGCAGGAGGATTGTAGTCTGCTGAGAGTTGTAAGGGTCGGCGAAGACGCCGAGCTCTGTGAAACCTCATATCGGGGTTCGCTGTTAGAGCAGCCGGCGAGAGCCGCAGCAGCCAGGCAAAGAACGGCAGTTCACATTTCCCCCTCTATTTCGCATGAGGAGCGGGAGCGTGACAGGTATCGCCCGCGCCGACAAAGCCGGGAGGGATATTGGCCATAAATTGGACAGCGAAGGGAGATTGCCAGCAAAGTGCTTGCTGGTACGCCCAAGGGGAATCGAACCCCTGTTACCGCCGTGAAAGGGCGAAAAAAGATAGCTATGAAAGTGATCGGCGGTCTATTCGCGTCTACCGGTGTATCACCTAAGTGATTGTGATTATTATGTAGTTTATAACCCTTATCCAGGGTTGCCTTCACGCGCCCGCGGGCGTATTTCGGTACCGATTTCGGGTCCATTTAAAGCGAGGACAGGTCAGGTGGCGCGAACCAGGACAGATGCGGCGATAACGACGCGCAATGCCCGCAAGCAGCTCAAACCGCGAAAAAAGCCCTACTGTCGATCCCTCGGGCCAACCGTTGCCATCGGCTACCAAAGAAAGCTGCGGGGAGGGGTGTGGCAAGCGATAGAGTCTCTTGGCGGCAAGCGCTACCGCGTTGAGCAGATCGGCATTGCCGATGACTTCCTGGAGGCAAACGGCATCAACGTCTTCGACTATGAGCAGGCAAAGAGTGCCGCCCTGGCGAGGGTTTCCTCGTGGCATGCAGAGGATATCGCGTCTGCGGAGGGCCCATCACCGACGGTGCGTTCCGCTGTGGAGAACTACATCGAAATGCAGGCTGCGCGGGAACGTGCAGTGATGGGCAAAGGCAGGTTGCGAGGGGACGCACGGCTAAGGCTATCCCGCCATGTGTTGTCTGATCCTGTTGCTGATATCACGCTCCACAGCCTCAAAGAGGCGGAATTGGACCAATGGCGGAGCCGCCGGTCGCCCGATCTTTCGGTTTCGACAGTTCGGCGGGTGGTCAACGATCTCAAAGCAGCCCTCAATGCAGCAGCTGTCAAAAATCGTTCGCGGCTGCCGGCGGACGTAGCAATTGTCATCAAGAATGGATTATCGGCCGGCGAGGCCAGCCCGCCGCTCGCTCGTGATCAGGCGGCTCTGCCTGACGCTGATATCCGCCGACTTATTGAAGCGGCGAGGGCGGTCGATCTCGACCAGACGTGGGATGGTGACCTTCTTCGCGTGGTGTTGGTGCTGTCCGCGACCGGAGCTCGCTTTTCTCAAGTTTCTCGCATGACGGTGGGGGACGTTCAGATACAACAAAGCCGATTGATGGTGCCGACGAGTCGTAAAGGACGGGGCGCGAAGAAGACGACGCACATCGGGATCAGAGTTGGCGTCGATGTCATGGACCAGTTGCGACCTGCGATCGCAGGAAAGCAGCGTAGTGAGCCTTTGCTTCAAAGGTGGCGCCATGTTCAAACGAAGGCCACCGAAACTCAGCCACCACAGTGGGTTCGCGATACCCGCGGACCGTGGATTGCAGCAAGCGAATTGGCTCGGCCTTGGCTCGAGATCGTCACCCGCGCCGGTCTGTCGCGAGACGTCGTGCCCTATTCTCTGAGACACTCCTCGATCGTGCGCCAGCTCAGAGCCGGTCTACCTGTTCGGCTCGTGGCCGCTTTGCACGACACCAGCACGACGATGATTGAGCGTCATTATGCATCGGCCATCGTCGATCTGCTCGACGACTTATCGGCAAGCGCCGTCATTCCGCTGATTGCGGAGCAGCAGCCTATCGATAACGTGGTGCAGCTTCGCATTGGCGAACAATGACGACGGCGGTGAGGTGTGGATATCGGGGAAAACATTGAACAAACTCAAGCGACGAATAAGCGACGGGCATCACTGGGGGGCTCCACAGGGCGGCTAGAGAGATTAAGATGGAGTAAGCGTCTGTAGATGACCGTGGGCCGCTCCAGAAACCTCTGCCCGCTGAGCGCCGATCAACGACGCTGATCGCCGCCAATATTCTTGTTTACATCCCGATGGACCTGTTTTTAATCGTGCTTACTTAAGTTTTCTATGAGGAAGCACCCATGACGCTCTCCAAGTCCAGTGATACGAGGACCGCAGCCCAGCGCCCCCAATCCGCAACCGACGTAAAGGGTGCGGTGATCTATACCGGCCTATGCCGCGCGCAGCTCTACAAGGATATGCGCGCTGGGCTGCTTATCGCTCGCAAGAAAGGCACCCGCACTATCCTATTCTACGAGGATCTAGACCGTTACATGCGCGCTATGCCTAGGGCGAAGTTCAAGCCTTTCGGCAATGGGTTCTGATCAGCCAAACGGTCGTGCTGCAGAGCCGATCGCTGGAAGGACTCTGCCCATGGGTCGCCGCTCCAATTTCCCCCGCATCGCAAAGGACCTCTATTGCACGCCAGCGATGGCGCTTCCGCCGCTGCTGATGCATCTGCCGGATCGCGTTCGCTACCTGGAGCCAACAGCCGGTAACGGCGCGCTGGTCCGTGGCTTGGCCGAGCACGGTCATATCTGCCAACTGGCCATCGACATTGACCCTACAGACCCGAACGTCATTTGCCGGGATGCTATTTCGCTCACTGCGGCCGACGTCGGAGGCATAGACATGATCATCGGCAACTTGCCATGGTCTTGGGCAATGTTCCAACCGCTTCTCGAGCATTTGCTGACGCTCGGGCTTCCGGTCTGGATTCTGCGAGACACGCCATGGCTGTTTAACCGGCGCTCATCTGCTCTGGTTCGTCGCTGCGCGCTTATGCAGCCGACGCGCCGACTGCGCTGGATCCCAAATACCAAGCACACCGCGAAGGACGATTGCGCGTGGCACTTTTTCCCGGGAGGGCAACAAAGCGGACCACAGATCCTCCCGCGGCTCGAATGCCAGGTCTCTTCTGGAGCTGAACAGTGAGCAACGAGAGGGCCACCGGGCTGCAAAAGGAAGCGCGAACGGCCCACCGGTCGGAAGCTCAGATTGAATGCGCTTCTCGTTGGTTGGCCGAGAGCAAGGAACCGCCGCGTCCCCTTGTTCCACATCTCCGCAAGACTTTTGGTCTAAGCGCCGCCGACGCGATCCGCGTCATCCGACGGGCGAATGCCCTCCGGGGACTGCTGTGATCAACGTTGACAAACAAACGTCAGGTGCGGCGAGCCACAAGAAACATGGCGGCAAGCTGACAGGGAAGCCGCTTGTCTACAAGGCTCTGGCGATTGCGACTGGCCTTTCAAACAGCCAGCGCAGGGTCGCTATTGCAATCGTCGACCATATGAATAGCCGTACGGGGCGTTGTGATCCTGGCATGCGACGGCTGGCCTTCGACACCGGACACCAACTCAGCACTGTGCAACAGGCAGTTTCGGCGCTTACCGATCCGAACAATCCCGATCGCTTCTTCGACAACATCAACCCAGGTCGCGGCAAAACACCTTGTTACAAAATTCGCTGGGACGAGGTCGAAACGATTGTCGACCAATTTGAAGTCAGAACGCGGCTGCCAACTGTTCAGGAACTGCCGAACAGTTCGAGCGAGGGAACTGTTCTGGGGCCGCCGAACAGTGGCTGTTCGGAAGGTGACCCTCCAACTGTTCGGCATCTGCAGAACAAAACCAATTTAAGAACCATAGGCGCGCGGCCGGCCGCCCATCAGGCGGCTAGGCCGGCTCGCGCGCCTAGCCAAGGTGCAGATGAAAACTTCGTTGAAGCCGTCCAGGTGAAGCGCAGCACCCCTTTGGACGCTTCCCTCGATGAAAACCCGGTGCCCGGCTGCTCCTTCGAACAGAAAACCGAAGGCCTTGAGCAGGCGTCGCCGGGCTCGCCGAGCCGCGTGGATGGCGGCTCGCCGGCTCCGCCTTCAGAAGCGGTCCGCCAATCCTCAACGCAGTCATCTACCTCGCGGCAACACGAGGAAAGTGCGCCACTCGTGACACTAGCCGGCCGAAAGCCGGTTCTGCCGCCAATCAATGACCAAGCCCTGTACAACCGCCTCACGAAGCGGTCGCGCAGGTAAACCCAACCGGCCCCCGGCGGATTCCCGGGCAGACACGGAGGAAGGCAATGACGTTGGATAACAGGATTTCTGAAATGCGGAGCTTTATACGCCAAATACTAACTATGCCGCCAATATGGAGTTCGTCAGCGCATGGGAGGGCACCAGATGTTCTGCCCAACCTGCCGCAAGAGATTGAACCGTTGCTCCGCGCAATTGAGAGATATCGCGCTACAATTCAGATACTCGACCAAGAAGAATTGGACGAGCTAGGCTCCCTCTTTCTGACCCAGGTGCTGAACTATCGCTATGGTGAAGACTGGAGATGCACCATGATGACGTTGTACGAGTTGGGGATTACGGAGTCGGCTCGCCGAGCAGATGAAAGAGAACAGCCTGCCAACGACGGGTGGGTCCCTGTATCGTTGAACAAGGATTAAAGATGCCAATCGCAAAAGAGCTTTTCAAAGTCAGGACGACCGTCGCAAAGTTCGAAGGCTGCAAGGATGTCTCGATGCGCTGGGTTGTTTGTTGCCGTCGACGCCCCCCCCAGTTCCGTAGGTAGACGCTATCACCGGCTACCGCTTCTCGGGCGATCCATATGCAAGGGCGTGGACTGACGAGTTGTTCACCGCCGATGAAACCACTTGCCTCGTTAAATATTTGACGAACCTACACCCGGGCGACTGGCGCGGTATCGCGAAGCTGGAGCTTCCTCCTTCCAGGGTCTGTTTCCCATAAGATCAGTCGCTGTTGGCGATCCCCAGGGCTGCTATCTGCTGTCGAGAGAGCGAAGCTATGACCTCCCATTTTCCGTCGAAGGGTACTACGACCTGCGAGATCAATGAACCGTTGCTGGACCGCGAATCCGATTTGAAGCGGCGGAAGGCTTTTGCGCCCGGCACGTCGATCACGACACCGGGAGTGAATTCGTGAGCGCTGCCGATCTTGAACGTGTCGAGCCCTTTCATTGACTGCTAGATAAATCGTCTGGTGCAAACTCACGCGCGTACGGTATAAGAATACCGCTATGTCAAAGGCCAAACTGAACATGAGGCAGGAGCGGTTCTGCCTTGGCCTCGCCGAGGGCCTCCCTCAGTCGCGAGCCTACATCGAGGCCGGCTACACGGCGCGCGGCAATGCGGCTGAGGTGGCAGCGGCGCGCCTGTTCAGAAATGTTCAGGTGCAATCACGCATCGCCGAGTTGCGAGCCGACGCCGCAAAGCGGTCAGAGATTACGGTCGACGATCTGGTTGCCGACCTTAACCTCATGTTCAAGCTCGCCCTGGCAACGAAAAACCCTGCCGCTGGCGTGACGGCTGTCATGGGCAAAGCGAAGCTGCTCGGTCTGATCGTTGACAAAGCCGAAGTCGCTACGACGCTGCGCAAGCCTTTCCGCGAGCCCGGCGAGATAGAGCAGATGAGCCTTGAGGAGTGGACGGCCAGGTTCGCGCCTAATCGTGTGAACTAGGAAGCCATCTAGCCGTACACTCGGTGCGCGCAGAGCCAACCAAGGCCGTTCGATGAACGATGTCCCTCGGCCCGGCGTTAGCAGATTGTGGGCTCGCTTGGTGGGTGTCCGGTACTTCCAGCCATGAGCTTCGACGACCATTGCTGGTCGGCGAGTCCAGCGGAATGGCCCCCTGGTGTCCAAGGCGCTCCCCGTATTCCATGACCGCATGTTCAGGGCGACCAGAACCACTCTAAAGTCGTCGTCTCCCTAGTGTGTTAAGCGCAACCTTCGTTGACTTTTTACACAGCGCTCAGTACACCGATGTTATGAAGCGCTTTGTCACCTACGCGCGGGTATCAACGCAGGAGCAGGGCCGCAGCGGCTTGGGGCTGGAGGCGCAACGGCGCGACATCGATGTCTTCCTTCACGCCTTCACCGAGGTGCCTTGGGAGATCGTTGGCGAGTTTTGCGACATCCTGTCAGGCAAAGACGACAACCGGCCTGAATTGGCGAAAGCACTGGACCTCGCAAGGCGCAAGGGGGCCGAGCTTCTAATTTCCAAGCTCGATCGGCTTTCCCGCGATGTCGAGTTCATCGCTAGGACCATGAAGCAGGCCAACATCAAGGTCGCGACCATGCCGAACGCCGATCCCTTCCAGCTGCACATTTACGCCGCGCTCGCGGAGAAGGAACGCAAGTTTATCAGCGAGCGAACCAAGGCCGCCCTGGGAGCGGCTAAGGCACGAGGCGTCAAGCTGGGGGGCTATCGCGAGGGCAGCCTCGACCGACGAATTTTCGCCTTGAAACAGACGGCTGACGATGATGCGCTGCGCGTCATGGGCGTCGTGCAGCCTCTCAGGCAGGCGGGAAAGTCGCTTCGGCGAATTGCCGAAGAACTTGAGAAGCAGGGCATCCGAACGCCACGGGGAGGTGCCTGGACTGCAAAGCAGGTCAGTCTAACGCTTGCCCGGCTGACGAGGTTGGCTTCGGTGGCGCCGGCAAATAGGGGAGCCATACCGACAG
>NZ_RZSG01000188.1:0-8859 GCF_003997725.1 Mesorhizobium sp. M4A.F.Ca.ET.050.02.1.1 | reverse complement strand
CGATGGCACCGTGCGGAGCCTCGACGCGCAGCATCTTGGCGCGCATGGTGGCGACGGCGCCGGAAATCTCACTCACCGCCTCGCCGCGCACGCGCAGCGCCATCAGGAAGCCGCCGATCTGGCCGGGCGTCGCGTCGCCAGACATGATGATTTCGAACGCCTCGCGCGCTTCCTCGAACGAGAGAGGGGTGCCTGCCGCCACCTTGGCGATATGGCTCTTCAGCGCGCTCATCGGGCCTGCGCCTGGGTAACGGCGGTCTGGTCGATGCGGACGTCGTATTGCGTTTGCAACTGCGCCACCAACTGGTCGAGCAGGTCGTCCGACATGCCGGCAGTGAACGATTTCTGCGCGTCGTCAGGCACGGAGCTGGCATCGGCGCCGGCCGGCTCGAAGACTTCAGCCACCTTGTAGAGGATCTGTCCGTCGCCGGTGGGCGAGGGGATCAGCCCGGTGCCGCCTTCGCCGACACCGAACATCTCGGCGGCGCCTTCCTTGCCGAAATCGGCGTCATCGGCTTCGCGCTTCAGGCCGCGCTTGGTCTGCTTCTCGAGCTTGAGTTCGCCAGCGATCACATCGAGCGTGGCCCCGGCCTTGAGCCGCTTCTCGAGCTCGTCCGCCTTGGCGGCAAGCCGCTTTTCCGTTTCCGCCGCCGTCCAGTCGGCCACCACCTTCTGGCGGACTTCATCCAGCGTGCGGTCGCGCGCCGGCGTGATCGATCCGACTTCGTAGAAGACGAAGCCGTTGTCGGCGGTGGTCAGGCCCTCATTCTCGGTGCCGGGCTCTGCGACGAACACCGCCTTGATGAGATCCGCCGACTCCGGCAGGTCCTTGACGATGGTGTCGTCTGGCCGCTGGCCGGTGCGGTCGATCGCGTCGACGGTGACGACCTTGAGCTTCAGCTTGGCGGCGGCGTCGGCAAGCGAACTGCCGGAAGCGCGCGTGTCTTCGTAGCTGTCGTGCACGTCGAGCAGGATGCGGCTGGCCTCGCCGAGCGCCAGGTCCTTGCGGATCTGGTCGGACACCTCGGCCAGGGGCTTCACCACCTCCGGCTTGATCTCGGTGACGCGCAGGAGCACCGGGCCGAAGGCGCCCTGGACGACGGGGCTGACCTCGTTGGCGGCGAGCTTGAAGGCCGCGTCGGCCACCGCCTTGTCGGCGATCTTGTCCTTGGCGAGCGTGCCAAGCAGCGTGTCGGCCTGGGTTTTGCCCTCGGCGGTGACGAGCTTGTCGAAAGTCGCGCCCGCTTTCAGCGAATCGAACGCGGCCTTGGCCGCGTCCGGCGTCTTAAACACCAGCTGCTCGATGGTGCGCATCTCGGGCGTCGTGTAGCGCCCCTTGTTCTTGTTGTAGTCGTCGCTGATCTGCGGATCGGTCACCGCGGTCGGGTCCATGATGTCCTGCGGTTCGAGCCTGACATAGGAGAACTTGCGGTATTCGGGCGCCGCATATGCCTTCTTGTTGGCGTCGAAATAGGTCTGGAGCACGCTGTCAGACGGCGCCTCGATCGGCTCGACCAGCGTCTTCGGCAAGGTCAGATAGTCGATGGTGCGATCCTCGCCGCGGTAGAGCGCGACCGCCTTGAGGAAGGTCTGCGGAGCCTTGAGGCCGTCCGAAACCGCCTCGACGATCTGCTGGCGCACCGCAACCTGGGCGCGATTCTTCAGATAGTCCTCGGGCCGCATGCCGATCTGGCGCAGCAGGTATTCGAACGTCCTGCGGTCGAACTGGCCGCTTGGCCCCTTGAAGGCCGGATCCTCGCGCGTGAGTTCGGCGAGCCGGTCCTTGGACAGACCAAGTCCGAGCTTGCGGGCCTGCTCGTCGAGCACCGCGCCCGAAACGAGCTGCGCCAGCACCTGGTTGTCGATGCCGAGGGCCTGCGCCTGCTCGCGCGTGATGCGCTGGCCGAACTGCTGCGACATGACGCTGATCTGGCGGTCGTAGGCGAGGCGGTATTCGTTGATCGAAACCGCCGTGCCGCCGGCTGTGATCACGGAATGATGGCCGCCCAAAGTTCCCGACAGACGCCCCGAAATACCCCAGACGGCAAAGCTGATCACCAGCAAAGACAGCAACGCCTTCGCGACCCAGGTGCCCGCCGCGTTTCTCAAGATACCAAGCATGCCTACTTCCGATTTTTGCGCATTTTTCGTGCGCCCGAGTCTGAAACAAGCGCAATAGCGCCCTTCCGGTCCACTGTCGATTGCTTTGTGGCCTGATTTTGATAGTGAGTGCGCAAGCCAAATCTCGCCTGGAGAAGCAAAGCCCATGACGCCTGGAATCCGCCCGCTCGTTGCCGGCAACTGGAAAATGAACGGCACCAGCGCCTCGCTCAACGAACTGAGGATGATCGGCAACGGCTTCATGAGCGGCCTCGACGCCGAGACGGAGGCGCTTGTCTGCGTGCCAGCGACCCTGCTTTCGCACGCCGCCGAAATCCTCTCGCGCACCCCGGTTCGGGCCGGTGGCGAGGATTGCCATCCCAAGGAAAGCGGTGCCTACACCGGACGGATTTCGGCCGAGATGCTAAAGGACGCCGGCGCCAGCCACGTCATCGTCGGCCACTCCGAGTGCCGCGCCGATCTCAGCGAGGACGATGCCACCATCCACGCCAAGGCCTCCGCGGCATGGCGGGCCGGGCTGGTGGCTATCATCTGCATTGGCGAGACAAGGGCCGAGCGCGAGGCAGGCACGACGCTCGACGTGCTGTCGCGCCAGGTCGCCGGTTCGGTGCCGACAAGCGCCACTGCGGCCAACACCGTCATTGCCTACGAACCGGTTTGGGCCATCGGCACCGGCCTGACGCCGACCGCCGATGACGTCGCCGAGGCGCATGCGCACATCCGCGCAAAGCTGACGGAGGTGCTTGGCGGCGCGGCCGCAAAGATACGCATCCTCTACGGCGGCTCGGTCAAGCCGTCCAACGCTGTCGAGTTGCTCGGCGTCGCCAATGTCGACGGCGCGCTGGTCGGCGGCGCCAGCCTGAAGGCGGCGGATTTCCTCGGCATCGCCGAAGCCTATCTGAATATCTCCTAGTCGCGGAGCCAGCCGGCCGGCGCGGCCGAAATCGTTGCAAAGGGCGCATTGCTCCCCATATTCCGGCCACGGGCTTGGAAATGCCGCTAAAGCATTGTAAGGAGCCGCCTCCAAATCACCGGTCGTATCCGCGGCCGCGCAAGGCCTTGCCAGGATAAACTATGGAAACCGTACTGATCGTCATTCACCTTATGGTCGTGCTCGCGCTCGTCGGCGTGGTGCTGCTGCAGCGCTCCGAAGGCGGTGGTCTCGGTATCGGTGGCGGTTCCGGTTTCATGACGGCGCGCGGCGCCGCCAATGCGTTGACGCGGGCGACCGCGATCCTGGCGGCTGCCTTCTTTGCAACGTCTCTCACCTTGTCGCTCGTGGCGCGCTACGGCGAAAAGCCGATCGACATCCTCGATCGCGCTCCGGCGTCGTCCAGCAACGCCGGCAAGGGCGTGCTCGACCAGCTGCCGGGCAACGCGCCGGCCGGCGCCACCGCACCGGCCGCTCCGTCGACCTCGACGGCGCCGGCGGCACCCGCCAGCGGATCGGCGACGCCGCCCTCATCGGGCAACGGCGCCGCGACGACAGCGCCTGCGCCGGCACCAGCGAATCCGGCCACCCCGCCGGCAGCCAACGGCGTCACCTTGCCGGTCACACCGCAGGTTCCGAACCAATAGCCAGGCAAGCTTATCGGGCCGCGATCTGTTGTCGTTTGATCACAGTCGCGGCAAATGCCGCACATTCACGAAGATTCAACCGGGCGTAGCCTGACGGCGCGCTTGAGGCGTCGTGGCCTGATCGATTATACATTGCGCGCGGCACTTTCGGCGTCCTTGGGGGGCGCCGGGCGACGCCGTGGCAACAAAGCATTACACGATCGGATCTTCGCCATGCAGCTTCGCAGCTTCATTTTCATGGGATTCTTTGCCGTGCTCGGCATGAGTTCCGCAGCCTTCGCCGGCACGCCGGCAAACATGGCCGCATCGCCATCAGTCGAGATAACCGGCGCCATCAATGTCGCCGTCAAAAGCGACGCAACGCAGCTGAAGCTTCTCAAGAAGAAGAAAAACCCGACTCCGGCCGATCTCGCCCAGATCAGCAAGCTCGAGGACAAGATCGCGGCCGACAAGGAAGCCGCCAGGACCAAGGCGCTCGAAGCCCGCAAGCTGGCGATGCGCGACGCAGCCAAGGCCAAGGCCGACGCGGCCCGTCAGGAATGGCTTGCAAAGAAGGGCCAGTCCGCCGCCGAGACGAAGGTGGCCGACGCCAAGCCCGGCAAGAAAACTGTCAAGATCATCGAGCCGATCGCGCCGGTCGAACCGATCCAGTCGGCCGAGCCGATCCCGGCCGAGGCGATGAATGTCGCGCTGACCGGCAACAATGGCGAGCTGCGCAGCGAGGCGCCCGGCCAGAAGCAGAGCAGCCGTGGCCTATTCGCAGGACTGTTCGGCGGCTCATCGTCGTCATCGATCAGCTATCTGCCCGAGACGCGTGCCCTCGATTCGGCTCTCGCCAAGAAGGACGCCAAGAAGCCGTTCAAGGTGAAGCCGGAATTCGTGCCGCAGGACGTCACTTTCACCGGCTATGAGCCGGGCACGATCGTCATCGACACCAGCGCCCGGCGTCTCTACCTCGTCGAATCCGCCTTCACGGCGCGCCGTTATGCGATTGCCGTTGGCCGCGAAGGCCTGCAGTTCAAGGGCACGGTCGCCGTCGGCGACAAGCAGGAATGGCCGCGCTGGATCCCGACGCTCGACATGCAGAAGCGTGAACCGAAGCACTACGGCCAGTACAAGGACGGCATGCCCGGTGGCGGCGAGAACCCGCTCGGCGCGCGCGCTATCTATCTCTATGACGGCAAGAAGGACACGCACCTGCGCATCCACGGCACCATCGCGCCGCAGTCGATCGGAACCAGCGCCTCCAATGGCTGCTTCCGCATGATCAACGAGCACGTCATGGACCTCTACAGCCGGGTCAAGGTCGGCACCAAGGTCGTTATCATCTGAGGCTTTTGCCATCATGCCGAAAGGGCCGGCTCAGCCGGCCCTTTTTGTTTTGACTGAAACTATTCCTTGCCCTTCGGGGCTTCGCGCCTTCTTGGGAAAAAGCCTTCGCGGCGGTTTTTTCTCTGGCGGAATCAATCCGGCCGCGTTAAGCGATGACTCCCATGGCGCGATATGTATTCATCACTGGCGGCGTGGTTTCCTCACTCGGAAAAGGCATCGCCGCGGCAGCTCTTGGGGCTCTCCTGCAAGCGCGGGGTTATCGCGCGCGCATCAAAAAGCTCGATCCCTACCTCAATGTCGACCCCGGCACGATGTCGCCGTACCAGCATGGCGAGGTGTTCGTCACCGATGACGGCGCCGAAACCGACCTCGACCTTGGCCATTATGAGCGCTTCACCGGCCGCTCGGCAAACCAGCAGGACAACATCACCACCGGCCGCATCTACAAGAACATCATCGAGCGGGAGCGGCGCGGCGACTATCTCGGCGCCACGGTTCAGGTCATTCCGCATGTCACCGACGAGATCAAGCATTTCGTCCTCGACGGCAATGACGACTACGATTTCGTGCTGTGCGAGATCGGCGGCACGGTCGGCGACATCGAGGCCATGCCGTTCCTCGAGGCGATCCGCCAACTCGGCAACGACCTGCCGCGCAACAACGCGGTCTATGTGCATCTGACCCTGATGCCCTACATACCGACCGCCGGCGAATTGAAGACCAAGCCGACGCAGCACTCGGTCAAGGAGTTGCGCGGCATCGGCATCGCGCCCGACATTCTTTTGGTGCGCGCCGACCGGCCCATCCCCAAGGAAGAGCGCCGCAAGCTGTCGCTGTTCTGCAATGTGCGCGAAAGCGCCGTCATCCAGGCGCTCGACGTGCCGCACATCTACGACGTGCCGATGGCCTATCACAAGGAGGGGCTGGATTCGGAAGTGCTCGCCGCCTTCGGCATTGATCCGGCGCCGAAGCCGCGCATGGAGCCCTGGCAGGCGCTCTCCAATCGCATCCACAATCCGGAAGGCGAAGTGACCATCGCCATCGTTGGCAAGTACACCGGCCTCAAGGATGCCTATAAGTCACTGATCGAGGCGCTGTCGCATGGCGGCCTCGCCAACCGCGTCAAGGTCAAGCTCGACTGGATTGAGAGCGAGATCTTCGAGAAGGAAGACCCGACTCCGTGGCTGGAAAAGGTGCATGGCATTCTGGTTCCCGGCGGCTTCGGCGAGCGCGGCTCGGAAGGCAAGATCCTGGCGGCGAAATTCGCCCGCGAGCGCAAGGTGCCTTATTTCGGCATTTGCTTCGGGATGCAGATGGCCTGCATCGAGGCTGCACGCTCGCTGGCCGGCGTCGAGCATGCTTCGTCGACCGAGTTCGGTCCGAGCGACGAACCGGTGGTCGGCCTGATGACCGAATGGCTGAAGGGCAACATGCTGGAGAAGCGCAGGGCAAGCGGCGATCTCGGCGGCACCATGCGGCTCGGCGCCTATCAGGCTGAGCTGAGCAAGGGTTCCAAGATTGCCGAGATCTACGGCGACACCCAGATTTCAGAGCGCCACCGCCACCGCTACGAGGTCAATATCGACTACAAGCAGCGGCTCGAGGATTGCGGCCTGGTCTTTGCCGGCATGTCGCCCGACGGCGTGTTGCCGGAAACGGTCGAATACCCCGACCATCCCTGGTTCATCGGCGTGCAGTATCACCCTGAATTGAAGAGCCGGCCGCTCGAACCGCATCCGCTGTTCGCGAGCTTCATCTCGGCCGCGGTGGACCAGTCGCGCCTCGTTTGATGCGGACCTACGTCGCGCTGCTCTACAGCATCATCCTGGGCGAGGGGCGACGCGTCGTCATGTCCGACCTCAAGGCGATGGCGGAGAGCCTCGGCCTGAAGAATGTCCGGACGCTGGTGGCGACGGGCAACCTGGTCTTCGACGCGCGGGCGGCCAAAATCGCCGATCTCGAACAACGGCTCGAAGCAGCGTTCGAAAAGACCTTCGGCCGCCATGTCGATATCATCGTGCGCAGCGCCGAGGACTGGCTGAAGCTCGCGAGCGGCAATCCGTTCCCGGCCGAGTCCGCCGATGCCGGCGATCAGGTCGCGGTGCGCGTCATGCGCAAGCCTGCGCCGGCGGATGCCGTCGCGGCGCTCGATGCCTATGCCGCCGAGGATGAAAAGGTGCTTTCGGTCGGCGGCGACATCTGGCTCGTCTTTTCGCGCGAGCGACCAAGCTCACGGCTGCTGGCGGCGAGCAATCACAAGCGCATGGGCATCGGTACTTCGCGCAACTGGAACACGGTGCGCAGGCTGGCGGAGATGTTGAGCAGTAGGCAGTAGGCAGTAGGCAGTAGGCGGAACTATTCCCTAAGCCCTACTGCCTACTGCCTGATTTCAAGCCTTCGCCGTCTTGGCGCCGGCGCCGAGCGCCATGGTGCGCAGCACGTAGTAGACGGCGCCGGCGATGGCTACGCCGAAGAACCAGCCATAGACACCCCACCAGGACGGCAGCCAACTGGTGAAGTTGGGCAGGATCGAGGAGAAGATCGCGCCGATGCCGGCGGCGATGAAGGCGTTGACGTGCCAACCGCCCTGGAAGCGGAACTCGCTGTCTTCGCGGTAGAGCGCCTCGACATCGACCTCACCCTTCCGGATCAGGTAATAGTCGACCATCATCACGCCGAAGATCGGTCCCATCGTCGCGCCGATGATGCCGACGAAGTGCGCGGCGCTGCCTTCCCAGGGCGCGAAGGGGTAGAGCACGAGCGCGATCAAGGCCGCGATGTAGCCGCCCTTCTTGAAGTTGATCTGGCGCGGGAAGACGTTGGAGAAGTCGAAGGCCGGCGAGACGAAATTCGCCACCACGTTGATGCCGAGCGTCGCCACCGCGAAGGTGAGCGCCGCGAGCGCCGCCAGGAACCAGCTGTCGAACTTGGCCGAGATCTGGTCGGGATGCAGCAGGACCTCATGGTAGACATCGTAGGCGGCAATCGTGGTGACGCCGGCGACCAGCGAGAACAGGATCAGGTTGACCGGCAGGCCCCATATATTGCCCTTGCGCAGCGCCGCGTTGTCAGGCGCGTAGCGGGCGAAGTCACAGAAGTTGAGATAGAGCGCCGAGAAGTAGGTGACCCAGATCGCCGCGACGCCGAAGAGCGCCGTCCAGGAGCCGGGATCGCCTGGAATGCCGGCATCGGCGGTCTTTTCGCGCAGGACATCCATCGGGATGTCGCTGGTGAAGGCAAAGCTCCCCGACTTGACGCAGAGATAGATCGCCAGGAGCAGCATCATCACCCACACCGCCGGACCGGCCCAGTCCTGAAACCGCCGCACTGTTTCCATGCCCTTCTGGATGATCAGCAACTGCAGCGCCCAGATAATGACGAAGCAGATCACTTCCAGGGTTGAATGGCCGAGAAGGTGCGAAGTCCTGTTGAACTCATCGAACCACTGCAGTCGCGTCAGCAGCGCCACGATGGCACCCGAGGCGGCCGCCGTTTGCGCGCCGTACCAGAAGCAGGCGACGATGGCCCGGACCAGCGCGGGGACGTTGGCGCCCCAGATGCCGAAGGAAGCGCGTGCCAACACCGGGTAGGGCACGCCGGTCTTCACGCCGGCATAACCGACCATGTTCATCAGCACGTAGATGATGAGCGAACCGATGCCGATGGCTATGATGAAGTTGACGAAGCCGCCGCAGAAGAGAAACAGGCTCGCCGCCAGGTAGTAGCCCCAGAGGCTGTGGACGTCGGACGTCCACACGTTGAAGATCGAGAATGGTCCCCAGTTGCGTACCTTGGCCGGAGCCAGATCCTCATTATACAGGTCAGGCG
>NZ_RZSG01000187.1:0-8933 GCF_003997725.1 Mesorhizobium sp. M4A.F.Ca.ET.050.02.1.1 | reverse complement strand
ATCGTGCTCGTCGCCTCGGTGCTGCTCGTGGTGCTTGCCCAGTGGCAGCTGCGCCGAAGAAAACAGTGAAAGACCGATCATGATCCTGAAAGACCGCATCGCCGTGGTGACCGGAGCCGGGTCCGGCATCGGGCGCGCCGGCGCCATGATCATGGGCAGGGAAGGGGCGACAGTGGTGATCGCCGACCGCGATCGGGCCGCCGGCGAGGCCGTTGCCTCCGACATCCGCGAAGCCGGCGGCCGCGCCGAAGCGGTCACGACCGACGTCGGCAACGACACCGCGGTCGAGGCGCTCATCGTCGGCACGCTCGGCAGGCATGGGCGGATCGACATATTGCACAACCATGCCGGCATCCAGGTCGGCGGCACGCTCACCGAAGTTGGCGTCGACGGCATGGATGCGTCGTGGCGGATCAATGTGCGGGCGCAGTTCGTTGGCGCCAAGATCGTGATGCCGGCGATGATCGCGCAGGGCGGCGGCGTCATCCTCAACACCGCCTCGAATTCGGGGGTCTTCTACGACCGCGAGATGATCGCCTATGCGACGTCGAAACATGCCGTGGTGGCGATGACCAGGCAGATGTCGCTCGACTACGCCCGCTACAATGTCCGCATCAACGCGCTTTGCCCGGGCTGGGTCGACACGCCGTTCAACGAGCCGTTCATCGCCCAGATGGGCGGGCGCGACGCGATCGAAAACTATGTCCGGACCAAGATCCCGATGGGGCGCTGGGCAAGCGCCGACGAGATCGCCGAAGCGATCCTGTTCCTCGTCTCCGACCGCTCCTCCTTCATGACCGGACAGGCGCTGGTGGTCGACGGTGGCGAAAGCATCGGCTGAGCCAGGGCGTCCCCCGGCTCGCCTTACACGTGCTTGCGGCCACCGGTGTCGCGAAACCAGCTGTCCGGGTAAGGGTACCACCAGCCCTGGATCTCGGGCTTGTGGTCGATGATCACCATCTTCGAGCGGCGGAAGGCGTCGAGCCCCTGGCGGCCGAGCTCGCGGCCGAGGCCGGAAGCCTTCCAGCCGCCGAAAGGCAGCGCGTCGTTGTCGATCAGCGGATTGTTGACCCAGACCATGCCGGCCTCGAGCCGCTCGGCCGCCTCGTGCGCTTCGGCGAGGTCGGTGGTGAACACCGAGGCGCCGAGGCCGAAGGGACTATCGTTGGCGAGCCTGATCGCCTCGTCGAAATCCTTCACGCGACAGATGGCGGCGACCGGCCCGAAACACTCCTCGCGCACGATCGCCATGTCCGGGGTGACGCCGGTGAGGATCGTCGGCTCGTAGAACCAGCCGGTGTTGTGCGCCGGCGGAATGCACCCGCCGGTCACCGCCTTCGCGCCGTTGCGAACCGCGTCGTCGACCAGACGCATCACCTTGGCCCGTGCGGCTTCGCTGACCAGCGGGCCGATCTCGGTCCTGTCCAGGCCGTTACCGATCCTCAGTGCGCGGGTCTTTGCGGCGAAGAGATCGACGAAGCGGTCGTGCACGGCATCGACGACGAAGAAGCGCTCGGCCGAGGTGCAGACCTGGCCGGTGAGGTGGAAGGCGGCGGTGACGGAGCCGGCCGCCGCGACGTCGAGTGGGGCGTGTTGCGAGATGATCAGCGGATCGCTGCCGCCGGCCTCGATGACGCAAGGCTTCATGCGCTCGGCGCACGCCACCGCGACGGCCTTGCCGGCGGCAACCGAGCCGGTGAACGCGACGGTATGGGTGCGGTCGGACCCGATCAGCGCCTGCGCCGTCGCAGCGCCGCCGGGCAGGCAGGAGACGAGGCCTTCGGGCAGTGAACGGAACACCGTCATGTAGTCGAGCGTCGACAATGTCGTCGCCTCGGCAGGCTTGATGACGCAGGCATTGCCGGCGGCGAGCGAGGCGGCCACCGTCCAGCACATCAGCAGGATCGGGAAGTTATAGGGCATGATGTGGACGGAGACGCCGTAGGGCTCGTAGCGCGCGTACTGGAAGGAACCCGCCTGCGTCGTGCCGGCGACCTTGCCGGCCTCGTCGCGCGCCATCTCGGCATAGTAGCGGAAGATCGGTGCGCAATTGGCGATCTCGCCAATCGCTTCCGGATAGGGCTTGCCCATCTCGCGCACCATCAGCTCGGCGCAGCGGGTGAAGTCCGCCGCCTCGATGGCATTGGCCACCGCGTGCAAATGTTTGGCGCGGCTCTTGGCGTCGAGTTTTTTCCATGCCGCCTGCGCTGCGGTCGCGGTGGTCAACGCGGCGTCGATCTCACCATCGCTGGCGGCGGCGATGGTGCCCACCGTTTCGAGCGTCGCCGGATCGATCACCGGCTTTTGCGCACCGGTCGTCGGCCGGTAGTCCGGATTGACGAAGTATACCGGACGGTCGGGCGAGAACTGCATGGAATGATCCTCCCGGTCCGCTCAGCGGATCATGTAGACCTTCTTGATCGTCTCATGCACGGTGCAGACGCCCTTCCAGTCCTGCGGGAAGAACGCCGCCGTGTCGGGTTCGATCTCGATCACCTCGCCGGATTCATGCACATAGGTGCAGCGTCCCTCGAGGAAGTGGCAGAACTCGTCGCGGGTGACGTGGCAGTGCCATTTGCCCGGCGTGCAGATCCAGAGCCCGCATTCCGAGCGGCCTTCCGGCCCCTTGTAGAGGAGCTTGCCAGAGGTGTGGGACTGTCCCTCGATCATGGTCGGGATGACGCCCCAGTCGACGAGGTCGGTGATGGCGAGCGGCGATTGCATGGTCGGCGTGGTCATCGATTTTATCCTGGATTTCGTTGCGTGCTTACCGGCACATGAAGGCCTTGGTCAGCGTTTCTGTGATTTTAGAAGTGCCGGTCCAGCCGGCTGGGAAGAAGACCAGTGTCCCGGCCTCGACCGGGATCGTCTCGCCATTCTCGTGGATGTAGGTGCCGCGCCCCGACAGGAAATGGCAGAATTCGTCAACCGCGAAGGTGATGTGGCGCGTGCCGGGCGTGCACGACCAAAGCCCGCATTCGCTCGATCCGTCCGCGTGCTGGAACAGGACCTTGCCCGACGCACGCGGCGAGCCGGCGATAGGGTCGGCGCCGGCACCCCAGTCGTCCAGTTGCACGGTCGAGGCCTTTGGCCAGTGCGGTGTCGGCATGTCGAGTTCCTCGGTTACGCCAGCATGTAGATGTTGCGCATGGTCTTATGCACGGTGCATTCGCCGCTCCAGCCGGCCGGGAACAGCACCACCGTCCCGGCTGTCACCTCTATCACCTCGCTGTCGTCGGATTTGTAGGTGGCGCGACCTGAGACGAAGTGGCAGAGCTCGTCGCGCGGGATCTTGAGCCGCCAGCGTCCAGGCGTGCAGACCCAGATGCCAGATTCCGGCTGGTTGTTCGGACCCTTGTGCACCAGCCTGCCGGTCGAGTGCGAAGCGCCCTCCAGCGCGTCAGGCTGCGCGCCCCAGTCGACGAGATCGGCGCGGGTCGAGGCCTGGTGGAGGTGCGGCGCGGAGGAGGTCACAGCAGCTGCTCCAGCAGCCCGGCAGCCTTCTCGGGGCCGTTCTGCGACTGCATCTGCGCCGATGCCCTGGCGAGCTTGGCCTTGATCGCCGGATCGGTGAGGCAGGCCTCGATCTTCGCGATCAGCTCGGCATCGCTCCAGTCATAGCGCGGCATGCCGAAGCCGCAGCCGATCTCGCCGACGCGGGTGGCATTGTCGTGACCGTCCCAGACATAGGGCATGATGATCGCCGGCTTGCCGAAATAGAGGCACTCGGTGAAGGAGTTGTTGCCGCCATGGTGGATCACCGCATCGACCTGCGGGATCACCGAAGGTTGCGGGAACCAGCTGTCGACAATGACGTTGCCGGGCACGTCGGTGTACTGGTCCTTGTAGCCGCCGACATTGACCAGCGCCCGGTAGCGCGTCTTGCCGAGCGCCGCGATGATGCGCTTCAGGAGGTCGACGTCGCCGGCCCCCAGGCTGCCGAAGGAGACGTAGAGCAGCGGCCCGTCATTGTTCTTCGCAAAGGTCGGTATTGCGTAGGGCTTCTCCTGCCGCACGCAGCCCTCGAGATACTGGAATTTCGCCGGGTCGAGCGGATGCCGGCGGTTGAACTTCGCCGCCTGCGGATAGAGCAGCAGGTTGAGGTAGGGCGAGGCCTCGAAGAACTGGCCGATCGGATAGGGCGCCTCGCCATTGGCGGCGAGGAAGGCGTTGAAGTCGTCATGGATCGGCTTGATCACCGCGTTGAAATGGTCGCGGTAGCGCTTGTGGCCGGCGTGGTCGTCCTCGGCGCAGCCGGAAAGATGCGGCGGGATGTCCTCGTCCTCGATCTCGTTTTCCGAGCAGGAGATGACCCGCACCCAGGGCTTGCCATACTGCTTGATAGCGGGAAACAGGATGACGTTGTCGACCGAGATGACGTCGGGCTTGATCTTCGCGAGCACCCCGGCCAGATCCTTCTGTGCCCATTTGGCGCTATCGACGATCGCCGTCCAGCAATCCTTCACGTAGTTGTCGACCTGGTCGTAGGGCGACTTGCGGAAATTCGGGATGTGGCCGTTGATGAAGTCCTCCCAGAACTTGGCCATCTGCTCCGGCGGCATCGGCTCGGAGAGGTTCACCGGGTGCGCCTCGAAGCCGTAGCCCTTGTAGACGTCGACAAATCCGGGGTCGGACAGGAACACCGCCCTGTGGCCGCGCGCCTCGACCGCCTGGGCGATGCCGACGGAATTGAGCGCCGGCCCGAAGGCCGCTTCCGGGAAAAACGCGATGGTCTTCTGCGCCATGGTTTCAATCTCCATCAATCTGCGAAAATTCTGACATCGGCGGCGTCCCAGCCGAGCTCGATCCGGTCGCCGGCGGCAACCGGCCGGCGGTCGGCGGCATCGGCGGTGACGCGCACCAGGAACGGCTTTTGCGAAAGAGTGGTGCGGACATGCACCTGCAGGTCGAGACCCTGATAGGCGAGCGCCTCGACCGTGCCGGCAACGCGGTTGGCGGTGTCGGGCGACGGAAACAGCCGGATACGTTCGGGCCGCACAGCGGCGACAGCCGAGGCGCCCGACGAAAGTGTCGCCGAAACCTTACCGGTGATCTTCGTGCCATTCGTCGCCTGGACGCCGTTGCCGTCAGCACGACCGGGAACAAAATTCATCACGCCGATAAAGTCGGCGACGAAGCGGTCGGAAGGATGTTCGTAGATCGCGTGCGGCGTATCGCATTGCAACAGCCTGCCATCCTTCAGCACCGCCATGCGGTCGGCCATGACCAGCGATTCCTCCTGGTCGTGGGTGACGATGACGAAGGTGATGCCGACCTCGTGCTGCAGGCGCTTCAATTCGAGCTGCATGGCGCCGCGCAGCTTTTTGTCGAGCGCGCCGAGCGGCTCGTCGAGCAACAGCAGGCGCGGCCGCTTGACCAAGGCCCGGGCGAGCGCGACGCGCTGCTTCTGGCCGCCCGACAATTGCTCAGGCTTGCGATCGGCGAAGGGCACCAGCTCGGTGGTCGCCAGGATGGCGTCGACACGGCTGCGGATTTCGGCCGCCGGTAGGCGCTCCATTTCGAGCCCATAGGAGACATTGGCCCTGACGCTCATATGCGGAAACAGCGCGTAGGACTGGAACATCAGATTGACCGGCCGCTTGTTGGGCGGCGTGCGGGCGATATCGCGCCCGTCGAGCAGGATCTGGCCGTCGCTCGGCGTCTCGAAGCCGGCCAGCATGCGCAACAGCGTGGTCTTGCCGCAGCCGGAGGGGCCGAGCAGGGCGAAGAATTCGTTCTCGCGGATGTCGAGCGAAATGCCGTCGACGGCTCTCACGCGGCCGAAATTCTTCGACACGCGATCGATCCGAAGCAGCGTGCGCGGTTCGCTCATTGGCCGATAACCCCACGATTGAGCCGCTGCGAAAGGGTCAGCGCGGTGATCGAAACCGCCATGACGATGGTCGCCAGCGCGTTGATCTCCGGCGTGATGCCGAAGCGGATCATCGAATAGATCTGCATCGGCAGCGTGGTCGAGGCGCGGCCGGCGCCGGCGGTGAAGAAGGCGATGATGAACTCGTCCACCGAGAGCGTGAAGGCGAGCAGCGCGCCGGCGACGACCGCCGGCAGGATGACCGGCAGCGTCACCCGCCGGAAGGTGGTGAGCGCGGAGGCGCCGAGATCGGCGGAGGCCTCGACGATCGACCAGTCGAAGCTCTTCAGCCGCGCGCGCACTACCGAGCAGACGAAGGCAAGGTTGAAGACGACATGGGCGAGGACGATGGTGTGTAGGCCCATGGTGACATCGAGCAGCGAGAAGAACGACAGCAGCGCGATGGCGAGCACGATGTCTGGAATGATCATCGGCGCGAAGATCAGTGCTTCCAGACCCTTTCCGTATTGCCGGCGCATCTCGATGCCGATCGCCAGCAGCGTGCCGAGCAGCGTGGCGATGGCGGTCGAGACCAGCGCCACGATCAGCGTGTTGAGGGCAGCCTGCAGGATCGCCGCATTGCCGGCGAGCGAAGCGTACCATTTCAGCGAGAAGCCCGACCATGCCGTCGGCAGCCCGCCGGCGTTGAAGGAGAGCGCCACCAGGACGGCGATCGGGATGTAGAGGAAGGCGAAGACCAGGACGAGGATCGTCCGCAAGCCGAGGGTGCGGGCAGGCGACGAAGTCATGGCTGCCCTCCGATGGTCAGGAGGCGAGCGGTCGTACAGCCTCCTTCTCCCCATTCACGGGGAGAAGATGTTGGCAGGCAGATGAGGGGCAACGCTGAGCGTCGCAAAGGCTGGCGCCGCCCCTCATCCGCCCCTTCGGGGCACCTTCTCCCCGTGAACGGGGAGAAGGAAGCAAGGGAGCGCTCAGCCATCGGCACCTCCCTCAGCTTCCTTGGCTCGGCCGGCGGCGCGGTCGGCAAGCAGGGCCTGCGCCATCAGGACCGCGAGCATGATGGCGATCAGCGCCATGGCGAGGGCGGCGCCAAACGGCCAGTCATTGGCGGTCAGGAACTGGTCGTAGACCAGGTTGCCGATCATCTGGAAGCGGCCGCCGCCGAGCAGAGCGGGGGTGACGAAATTGCCGATCGACAGCACGAAGACGAAGACCGCGCCGGCGGCGATGCCGGGCACCGTCAGGGGCAGGATGACGCGGCGAAAGGTGGTCAGCGCCGAGGCGCCGAGGTCGCGCGAAGCCTCGGCGAGTTCCGGATTGAGCCGCGACAGCGGCGCGTAACAGGCGAGGATGACGAAGGGCAGGTAGTTGTAGACCAGGCCGGCGATGACGGCGCCCTCGGTGTAGAGCATCGACGGCGGCTCGCCCGTGTAGCCCATCCAGCGCAGCAACTGGGTGACGAGGCCCTCGCGGTTGAGGAGCACGATCCAGGCATAGGTGCGGATCAGATAGTTCGACCAGAACGGCAGCACGGCGAAGAACAGAAATACCGGCTGCAGCCGGCGTGGCGCCGCGGCAATCGCATAGGCAGCGGCGTAGCCGATGATGACCGCGATCAGTGTCGCGGCGCCGGCGATGCGCGCCGAGTTGAGGAAGATGCCGGCATAGAGCGGGTCGAGGACCTGGCCGAAATTCTCCAGCGTGAAAGTGTATTCGATCCCGCCATAGATGCCGCGCCGGAAGAAGGCGAGCGCAAGCACCAGCGCGCATGGCACGACCATGAGCGCGGTCAGCCAGGCCAAAGCCGGCGCCATCAGCAGGTTGGAGCGAAGTCTGGTCTGGGACAATTTTCGATACCGCTCAGCGGCCGACGGCGGCAGCCCGCCATCGGCCATTGTCTCTGGGCTGCAAGCGCCTACTGCGCGGCCTTGATCTCGCTAACGATCTTGGAGTAGTCGCGCTGGGCGTCGCCGACGTCGCGCAACTGCTCGAACTTGACGAGGTCGGCCACCGGCATCGCCATGTTGGGGAACTTGGCCAGGAAGTCGGCCGGCAGGCTCTCCATCGCCGGCTTGTTCGGCACCTTGTAGTCGATGTTCTGCGCCGCCCAGGCGTGGTTCTTGGCGTCGAGCATGAAGTTGATGAACTTGAAGGCGGCGTCCTTGTGCTCGGAAGCCTTCATCACCACCATCGTGTCGACCCAGAGGTCCGAGCCTTCCTTCGGAATGACGTATTTGATCTCGGGCTTCTCGGCGATGCCGTAGTTGCACCAGCCGTCCCAGGCCTGCACCAGCAGCGCCTCGCCGGACACCAGCTTCGAATAGAAGGTGGTGTCGTCATAGGCGAGGAGGGTCTTCTTGGCCGAGATCAGCAGGTCCTTGACCTCGGCCATCTTGGCCGGGTCGGTCTCGTTGACGGAGAAACCCTTGTCGAGCTGGCCCGCGGCCAGCAGCCAGCGGTCGGTGGCCAGCATGGTGGTCTTGCCCTTGAGATCGTCGGAAGGCGCGAGCAGGTCGCTCCAGCTTGTCGGCGCCGTCTTGATCAGGTCCGAACGATAGCAGAGGCCGGTCGTGCCCCAGGTGTAGGGCACCGAGAAGGCGTTGCCGACATCGTGCGGCAGCTTGGTCGCTTCCGGATAGAGATTGGCGAGGTTGGGGACCTGGGCATGGTCGATCGGCTCGGTCAGGCCGAGCTTGTTCAGCACCTCGGCGAAGGGCGAGGAGACGAAGACCACGTCATAGCCCTTGCCGCCGGAGGCGACGAGCTTGCCCATGATCTCCTCATTGGTGGCGTGGACCACGACCTCGCCGGCAACACCGGTCGCGGTCTTGAAGGCGGCCATGGCGTCGGGCGCCATATAGCCGTCCCAGTTGGAGATGACGAGGTCGGCGGCGGCCGCCGGCGCCGAAAGCGCCAGAGCGAAGCCGAGCGCGATTGAAGACGTTCTGAACGAACGGTGCTGCAGGGCGGTGGTCATGGCAGTCTCCCATTACGGTTGATGGTCAAATTCATTGGCAGACCGGCATTCGCGGTTCCCGCCACGGGCTCGATCCTGTTCCCCGGTCTTTTGTTGCCGATTGCAGTGACAGTACTATTGCAG
>NZ_RZSG01000186.1:0-8968 GCF_003997725.1 Mesorhizobium sp. M4A.F.Ca.ET.050.02.1.1 | reverse complement strand
CCGCCCGACAATTGCTTCGGCCGCCGGTGCATCAGCTCGTCGATGCGGAGAATCTCGGCGGCGCGCCTCACCCGCCGCTCGGTGTCGGCCTTCGGGTTGCCGTTCATGCGCAGGCCGAAGCTCAGATTCTGTTTCACCGTCATGTGCGGGTAGAGCGCGTAGGACTGGAACACCATGGCGATGCCGCGCTCAGCCGCCTCGACGTCGTTCACCACCTTGCCGCCGATGGCGATCTCGCCGCCGCTGATGTCCTCCAGCCCGGCGATCATGCGCAGCAGCGTGGACTTGCCGCAGCCGGACGGGCCGACGAAGACGACGAACTCGCCATCGGCGATGTCGATGTTGGCGCCGTGGACGACGCCGAAGCCGCCGAAGCGCTTGACGACATTGTTGAGTGTGACCGCTGCCATCTCGCCCTTTCCTACTTGACGGCGCCGGCGGCGATGCCGGCGATGAAATGACGCTGCAGGAGTACGAAGACGACGAGCATCGGCACGGTCAGCATGACGGCGCCGGCCATGATGCCGCCCCACGACACCTTGGTCAGGCCGATCAGCGTGCCGAGCGCCACCGGTGCGGTCATCGAACCGGGCTGGCTGTTGATCAGCAGCGGCCAGAGATAGTTGTTCCACGAGGCGAGGAAGAGGATGATGGCGAGCGCGGCCAGCATCGGCCGCGCCAAGGGCAGCGCGACGAACAGGAAGATGCGCCACTCCTTGACGCCCTCGACCCGGGCGGCGTCGAACAGATCTGCCGGCATCATCGAGAAGGCCTGCCGCATGAAGAGCACGCCGAGCGAATTGAACAGCGGCGGCACGATCAGCGCGATCCAGGTGTTGGCGAGCTGGAAGTCGCGCGCCACCATGATGAACTGCGGGATCAGCACCACCGAATAGGGCAGTGTGATGGTGCCGAGGATGATCGCCACCACCGCGCCCTTGCCGACAAACTGGTAGCGCGCCAGCGCCCAGCCGGCCATCGAGGTAAGCAGCACCGACAGGAAGGTGTAGGTCACCGCCACCGAAACCGAGATGCCGATGGCGCCGACGAAATTGGTGTCGCGCTGCAGATTGTTGACATTGTCGATGAAATTGTCGTGCGGCAGAAGCTCGATGCCGGGGCTGAAGATGCCGTTGTCGGGCATGGTCGAGAACACCACCATCATCCACAGCGGAAACAGCCAGATCACCGCCAGCGGCGTCAGGAAGAGATGCAGTGCGATTGCGCGACCGAGCCGGCTTTGCGAGCGCGAGGTCATTTCGGGTCCCTCGTCAGCCAGAGCTGCACCAGGGTGATGGCGATGGCGAGCCCCGCCATGGTGTAGGCGACGGCCGAGGCGTAGCCGAAATTCAGCGAGCGGAAGCCCTGGCGGTAGAGCAACAGGCCGAGCGTCTCGGTGCCGCCGCCGGGGCCGCCGCGTTCGGTGATCAGGAACGGCTCGGTGAACAGCTGCATGGTGCCGATGATCGACAGCACGGCGCAGAAGACGATGATCGGCTTCAACAGCGGCAGGGTGATGTAGAAGAACTGCTTGACCTTGCTGACGCGGTCGAGCGTGGCCGCCTCATAGACATCGTCCGGGATGGACTGCAGGCCGGCCAGCAGAATGATGGCGTTGTAGCCGGCCCAGCGCCAGGTCACCGCGATCATGATCAGCGCCATCGCCGGGGTGACGTTGGAGAACCAGTCGACGCTGGGCAGGCCGACGCTGTTCAAGAGCTTGTTGATGATGCCGAAATTGAGGTTGAACATCAGCCGGAACACCGCCGAATAGGCGACCTCGCCGACCACCACCGGGGCGAAGAAGGCGAAGCGGTAGAGGCCGCGGACTTTCAGCAGTGGCGAATTCAACAGCACCGCCATGACGATGGCCAGCGAGATCATCACCGGCACCTGGATGACCAGGATGAGCAGCGTGTTCTTCAGCGCGTTGTAGAAGGCCGGGTCGCCGATCAGCCGGCCCCAGTTGAAGGTCGGCGCGAAGCGCCACGGCACGGTGCGCGTCGCCTGGAAGGAGATCAGGAACGAGCTGATGATCGGCCAGACCCAGAAGATGGAAAAGATCAGCAGATAGGGCGTGAGGAAACGGTAAGCCGTGGCGTTCTGATGGCGCATCGTTTCCTCCCTTTCTGTTTCCTGTCGCGCCTTCTTGATGGGCGCAGTGTTACGCTTGGGGTTTTGCGAAAGCAGCGCCAATTGTTGATCTTGGCGCTGCCCCTCATCCGCCCTTCGGGCACCTTCTCCCCGTTAACGGGAAGAAGGAAACTGGCTGACTACTTCACCGGCAGGCCGGTCGCCGAGGCGATCTGGTTGGCGGCGTCGTCGAGCGCCGCCTTGGCGTCCGGATAGCCGCCGCCCAGATATTTGGTCTGCACCGCGCGCATGATGAGCTCGGCATCGCTCTGGAATTGAGTGCCGCGGCTCGGCACCACCTTGGGCAGGGTGGCGAGGATATCCTTCCACACCGCCTGGCCGCCCCAGTAAGGCAGGCCTTGCGAGACATAGGGGTCGTCGAGCGCCGAGATCAGCGACGGCACCAGGCCGAAATCCTTCAGCATGGTGATCTGGCCTTCATTGGTCTCCAGCGTGTATTTCAGATAGGCGTAGGCCGCTTCCTTGTTCTTCGAGGCCGAGGTGATGGCCAGCGACGAGCCGCCGAGATTGGCGGCGCGCGGGCCGTCGGCGGTCAGGCTCGGCATCGGATAGACGCCCCACTTGCCGTTTTCGCCGGCCGATTCGGTGCGGATGGTGCCCTCATACCAGCCGCCATAGACCTGGGTGGCGACGGCGCCGGCGGTGTTGTTGGTGATCTTGGTGCCCCAGTCGGCCGAGGCCATGATGCCGGCGTCCTTCATCTCCTTGATTTTGGTCAGCGTGTCGATGCATTTCGGCTGGTTGACCGTGATCGACTGGCCGTCCTCGGCGAAATAGCCGCAGCCCTGCTCGTTGGCGATCATGCGGAAGAATTCGGTGTCGCCGTTGAAATCGGCGTTGGTCATAGTGACGCCGGGATTGGCGGCCTGGATCTTCTTGCCGGCGGCGATGAAATCATCCCATGTCTTGATCGAGGCGGGGTCGACACCGGCCTTCTCATAGAAGTCGCGGCGGTAGAAGGCGGCGACCGGGCCGGAATCCCACGGCATCGCATAGGCCTTCTCGCCGACCTCGAGCTCGGTGCGCTTGAAATCGGGGAATTTCTTCTGGTCCTCGGCGGTGTAGCCCAGCGTATGCAGGTCGACGAAGCAGTCGGGGAACTGGCTCCAGTAGTTCTCGGCCTCGCCATTCTCGATCGAGACGATGTCCGGCAGACCGACGCCGCCGGCGGCGCAGCCGGCAATCGACTTGTCATAGGTCGGCTGGTTGCCGAGATCCTCGACGGTCACCTTGATGTCGGGGTATTTCTTGTTGAAGCCGGCGACGGTGGCCTTCAGCGACGAAGCCGCGATGTTCCAGCTCCAGATCGTGATTTCGCCGGATTGCGCCATGGCCGGGCCGGAGCCCAGGGCAAGCGCGAGCGCGGCGCAGGTCAGTGTGGTGCGCATTGAACTCCTCCCATTTCATTTGCTCTCTCACAGTGAGCGTGGCTAGATTATGCGGCGCGGAAGGCTTGTCCCGGACAAAGGGAAAAGAAAATTGGCGGAAAGTAAGATGCCGGAACGGCCGTTCTACCAGCCTGGCGCCAGCAGCGTGGAAGGCATGCCGCTGATGCTGCAGATGTTCCACACACAGCCGCTGGTTATGCTCAAGCCGCATTGGCACGCGCAGGTGGAAGTCAATTTCATCGTGCGCGGCAGCGTGCACTACTTGATGAATGATCACGAGATCTCGCTGTCGGCCGGCGAGATGTGCCTGTTCTGGGGCGGCCTGCCGCACCAGATGGACGATCTCAGTGACGATGCCGTCTATGCCGGGGCGCATTTGCCGCTGGTGCATTTCTTCCGGCTGCATCTACCCACCGATGTCCGGCACCGGCTGATGACGGGCGCCACGCTGGTGACGTCGGCCACCGACCAGGCCGACAACCACAATTTCGAGCGCTGGAACAGCTACGCCCGCTCGGGCGACGCGGCCAAAGCCGAGCATGCGGTGAACGAGCTGCTGCTGCGGCTGGAGCGGGTGCGGTTCGAACCCTACCGGCTTGTTTCGAGGGTTCCCGCCGCACATTCGGCGGGCAGCCCCTTCGACCAGCAGTCGTCGCGCAACGTCGGGCGCATGTGCGACTTCATCGCCGAGAATTTCCTCTATGAGATCGACTGCGTCGACATAGCGGCTGTCGTCGACATCCATCCGAAATACGCCATGAGCATCTTCAAGAAGTCGACCGGGATGACGCTCAACGAGTATGTCAACCTGCTGCGGCTGAGCTATGCGCAGGCGCTCTTGATGCATGAGGACGCCAACGTGCTGCGCGTCGCCATGGATTCGGGCTTCGGCTCGCTCAGCGCCTTCAACAAGTCGTTCCGCAAGCTCGCCGGCATGTCGCCCTCCGATTTCCGCAGGGCGGGTGTCAAATAGCGGACGTCCCGCCAGTGTGCCGCGTGTTCCGATTGGCAAGCCGCCCTCGTTGATGTGGCGGTGATCTGGGCGAGTGCCACAAGCCTTCTTACGGATTGACATCCGCCAAACTCCCGCACTAACCTGTTGCGTAATCGGTTACGTAACCGATTACGGCTCAATCAAGTGGAGGAAAACATGAGCAAGGATCCAAACGCGCTTGGTCTCGACCTGGGCCAGTTCTCGCGTCGTCAGTTCCTCAAAAGCAGCGCATTGGCCGCGGGCGCCCTGGCGCTGCCGCTCGGCCCGGCGCTCGCCGCCGACAAGCCCAAGGTCGGCCTGGTCATGAAGTCGCTCGCCAACGAGTTCTTCAAGCAGATGCAGGCTGGAGCCGAGGAGTACGCGGCCAAGAACAAGGACAAGTTCGATTTCGCCGCCGTCGGCATGAAGGACGAGCGCGACTTCGCCGCGCAGGTCGATGCCATCGAGAATTTTATCACCCAGAACTTCAACGTCATCGTCGTCGCACCCGCCGATTCGAAGGCCATGGTGACGCCGATCGCCAAGGCGCTGAAGGCCGGCATCAAGGTCATCAACATCGACGTCGCGCTCGATGCCGAAGCCAAGAAGAAGGCCGGCATCGACCTCGCCTTCTTCGGTCCGGATAACCGCGCCGGCGCCAAGCTCGCCGGCGATGCGCTGGGCAAGGCGTTGGGCAAGGGCGGCAAGGTGGTCATCCTCGAGGGCAATCCGGAAGCCGACAACGCCAAGGAGCGCAAGCTCGGCTTCGACGATGCGGTGAAGGAGCACGGCCTCGATCTGCTCGACTCGAAGACGGCGCATTGGGAGACCGAGGAAGCCAACACGTTGATGACCAACTTCATGACCCAGTACCCCGACATCCAGGGCGTGATGGCGGCCAACGATTCGATGGCGCTCGGCGTCGTCAAGGCGATCGACGCGGCCGGCAAGTCCGGCCAGATCAAGGTGGTCGGCTTCGACAACATCCCGGCGGTCGGGCCGTTGCTGAAGGAAGGCAAGATGCTGGCCACGGTCGAACAGTATGGCGCGCAGATGGCGGCCCTCGGCATCGACTACGGCCTGCGCGAGCTCGCCGGCGAGAAGTTCTCCGGCTGGGTCAAGACCGACATCAAGCTGGTCACCGCCTGAGGCAGCGCAACGGCGCCAGCATCTCAAATGCTGGCGCCGTCGCTCCGCCCCGCACGCCTTGTCATCGCCGCCCGGCAATTCCGGCGGCGATGACCGCGCGCTCCTGCCGGATTATGCGGTAGAAGAGCGCAATCAGGATCATGCCGCATGGACGACGTCATTCTTTCCCTTGAAGGGGTCGGGAAGATTTTCCCCGGCGCCGTCGCGCTGAGCGATGTGTCGCTGTCGATCGCGCGCGGCGAAACCCACATCATCCTGGGCGAGAACGGTGCCGGCAAGTCGACGCTGATCAAGCTTTTGGCCGGCATCTACCGGCCGGACGGCGGCGCGATCGCCTTCAACGGCGCGCCATATCAGCCGAAGACGCCGCACGATGCGCAGCAGAGCGGCATCCGCATCGTGCATCAGGAGCTCAACCTGCTGCCCTATCTCAGCATCGCCGAGAATTTGATGCTGGAAAGCCTGCCGCGCCGTCGCTTCGGCATCGTCGACGGCAAGGCGCTCAACCGGCGCGCCTTGGCCCTGCTCAAGGAGGTCGGGCTCGACATCGATCCAAGGACGCGCGTCGAGGCGCTCGGCGTCGCGCAGATGCAACTGGTCGAGATCGCCAAGGCGCTGAGCTATGACAGCAAGCTTCTCGTCCTCGATGAACCGACGGCGACGCTGACGCCACCGGAAATCGAGCGTCTCTTCGCCATCATCAAGCGGCTGAAGGCCAGGGGCGTTACTATCATTTATATCTCCCACCGCCTGCACGAGGTGTTCGAGATCGGCGACCGGGTCACCGTGCTGCGCAACGGCAGGCTGGTCGCGACCCGCGACCTGCAAGGCCTCACCGTTCCGGACCTTGTGCGCATGATGATCGGCCGCGACATCGCCGACGAATACAGCTTCGATGCCGCGATCGTGCCGGGCAAGGTCGCGCTCAGCATCAGCAACCTGAAGCGCGACGCCACGACACCGGCGATTTCCTTCGATGTGCGACATGGCGAGATCCTCGGCGTCGCCGGACTGGTCGGCAGCGGCCGGACGGAAGCCATGCGGGCGCTGTTCGGGGCCGATCCGAAACTTGACGGCGTCGTCGCCATCGACGGCAGGCCAGTGGCGATCACGGCGCCCAAGGATGCGGTGCGGCATGGCTTGAGCCTGCTGACCGAAGACCGCAAGGGGCAGGGCCTGCTTCTCGACCTGCCGGTCGACAAGAACATCACCATCACCGATCTCGGCAAGGTCTCGCGCCATGGGCTGGTCAACCGCAGGGCCGAAGCCGCGGCGGCCACCGACCTGGTAGGCCAGCTGCGCGTCAAGGCAAGCTCGATCGAGCAGGCGGTGCGCAACCTTTCGGGCGGCAACCAGCAGAAGGTGGTGCTGGCCAAATGGCTGTTCCGCGGCACCTCGACGCTGATCCTCGACGAGCCGACGCGCGGCGTCGACATCGGCGCGCGGCGCGAGATCTATCAGCTCCTGTGGATGCTGGCGGCGGCGCAGAAAGGCATCATCATGGTGTCGTCCGACCTGCCCGAGCTGATGGGCATGTGCCACCGCATCATCGTCTTTTCCAAGAACAGAATAGTCGGCGAGGTGCCGCGCGCCGAATTCGACCAGGAGCGCATCCTGTCGCTCGCCTATCAGGAGTATGTGAGACCATGAGCGAGACGTCCGAGGCTGTCGTGTCGGCGCCTGTTTCCCCCGGCAGGGCGAAATTCCTGCGCTTTCTCATCCGCGACGCCGGCGTGCTCCTGGCGCTGGTGCTGATTACGATCTTCTTCTCCATCAGCGCGCCCTATTTCGCCACGCCGGGCAACGCGCTCAAGATCTTCGTTCAGATCGCCATCAACACGGTTCTGGCCGCGGGCATGACCTTCGTCATCCTCACCGGCGGCATCGACCTTTCGGTCGGCTCGGTGCTGGCGCTCTGCACGGTGGTGGGCGCCACCATCATGATCAACGAGAGCCTGTCGCCGGCGGCGGCGATCACGCTGGCGCTCATCGCCTGCATGGCGACCGGTGCTGCCTGCGGCTTCCTCAACGGCTGGATTTCGACGCGCTGGAAGATTCCGTCCTTCATCGTCACGCTCGGCATGCTCAACATGGCCGCGGGCGCGGCCCGCGTGGTCAGCGACAATTCGACCATCACCGGCCTGCCGCAAAGCTTCGTCGATTTCGGCAATCTGATCATCGGCGGCTTCCTGCCCTCGATCTTCCTTGTCGCGGTGCTGGTAATCGCGATCGGCTGGTTCGTGCTGCGCTTCACCGTCTTCGGCCGCATGATCTTCGCCGTCGGCACCAACGACGAGGCGGTGCGGCTCTCCGGCCACAATCCGGATTTCTACAAGGTGGCGGCCTTCACCATCAGCGGCCTGACCGCCGGTATCGCGGCGATGGTCTATCTGTTGCGCCTCAACATCGGCAGCCCGATCGCCGGCGTCGGCTACGAACTCAATGCGATCGCCGCCGTCATCATCGGCGGCACGAGCCTCAGCGGGGGCAAGGGCTCGATCGTCGGCACGCTGGTCGGCGCCTGTATTCTGCAGGTTCTGAGCACCGGTCTGCAGCTGCTCGGCGTCGGCGACAATTTCAAGCCGATCGTGATTGGGCTTGTCATCGTGCTCGCCGTCATCCTAGACGCATATCGGGAGAGGCTGTTGCGCAAGATACGCTAGAGCCGGATGATTTCAGGTCGAATCGACCTGAAATCTGAATCCGGCTCTAAATCAAAGAGATAGAGCATGATGTCTTCCGAAAACCGCTTCACACTTTTCGGCATCATGCACTAGGGCAATTCCAGGAAAAGTGCGTAGCGGTTTTCCGTCCGGAATTGCGTGGGAAATGTAGGAGCGGTGGGACCAGGGGCCATGACAACGATTGCCGATGTCGCGCGCTATGCGGGAGTGTCCGTCGCAACGGTCTCGCATGTGATGAATCGCACGCGCCATGTCGAGCCGGAGACGGCCGAGCGCGTGCGCGCGGCGATCGCGGCGCTGCGCTACAGCCCGAATTCGCTGGCGCGAAGCCTCAGGCGCGGCGAGACCAAGACCATCGGCCTGCTTCTGCCGGACAACTCCAACCCGTTCTTCGCCAGCGTCGCGCGCCAGATCGAGGATGCCGGGTTCGTCGCCGGCTATACGGTGATCCTGTGCAACTCCGACGGCAGCGCCGAAAAGGAAGAGCGCTATCTTTCGGTGCTGATGGCCAAGCAGATCGACGGGCTGATCTTTGCCGGCTCGTCCGACCACGCGCGGGTGTTCTCGCGTCTGTTGCCAGATGTGCCGGCGGTGCTGCTCGACCGCGAGATCCATTCCGT
>NZ_RZSG01000185.1:0-8980 GCF_003997725.1 Mesorhizobium sp. M4A.F.Ca.ET.050.02.1.1 | reverse complement strand
TATTACAGGCGTAATTTACATCTGTAAAATGGCGTTACAGTTGGCTGCCGCGTTTCGCGGCGAAGTGAACGGCGATTGGTTTCGAACGGCCGGCGTTGGGCTCTTTTCAAAACTGGCACGGCGCTTGCTTTGTCATTTGCATAAGAAGCCCATCGCACTTTGCGGTGCCAAAAGAACGAAGGAACGGAGGAAGCAGGTCAGGTCCGCTTCGGTACGCCCATCGCAGCAGCGGTTGGCACCGGGCGCTGCCGATACCTCGGAAACCTTTGCCGCGATCCACTCGAACAGCCCGACGATGAGTCGCGCCTGAATGCGCAACCCTTTGTCGTGCCGTTCGCACTCTCACTGGCGGCGTTGTGTGCCGTCTCACGCCCGGATCAAGGGATCCGCGGCTCAAACCTGGTGGAGGCTTATGACGATGTCGTCTCTGACGCTCAACAAGATCACCTCGCAACGCGGCATTTCCGTAGGCGAGGCGACGAAGAAGATTTCCGACCTCGGTTGGAACCCGACCTATGTCCAGGAAGCGATGACGTTTCCGACCGACTACAAGATCGCCAAGGCGCCGCGCGATCCGATGAAGCAGGTGCTGCGCTCTTATTTCCCGATGCAGGAGGAGAAGGACAACCGCGTCTACGGCGCGCTCGACGCTGCCCTTCGCGGTGACATGTTCCGCAATGTCGAGCCGCGCTGGGTGGAATGGATGAAGCTCTTCCTCGCCATCATTCCCTTCCCGGAAATCTCCGCCGCCCGCTCGATGGCGATGGTGGCGCGGCTGGCGCCGGGCGAGGACCTCAGAACCGGCTTCACCATGCAGATGGTCGATGAGTTCCGTCACTCCACCATCCAGATGAATCTGAAGAAGTGGTACATGGAGAATTACATCGACCCGGCAGGCTTCGACATCACCGAAGAAGCCTTCGGCAAGTGCTACGCAACCACCATCGGCCGCCAGTTCGGCGAGGGCTTCATCACTGGCGACACGATGACGGCCGCCTGCATGTACCTGACCGTCGTGGCCGAGACGGCGTTTACCAACACCCTCTTCGTCGCCATGCCTTCCGAGGCCGCACGCAACGGCGACTATGCGCTGCCGACCGTTTTCCTGTCGGTGCAGTCCGACGAGAGCCGGCACATCGGCAACGGCCACTCGCTGCTGATGGCCGCCCTGAAGGAGCCGGAGAACCATCTGCTGCTCGAGCGCGACCTGCGCTACGCCTTCTGGCAGAACCACGCCATCGTCGACGCCGCCATCGGCACCTTCATCGAATATGGCACAACCAACCGCGACAAGAACAAGGAGTCTTACGCGGAGATGTGGCATCGCTGGATCTATGAGGACTACTACCGCACCTACATGCTGCCGCTCGAGAAGTACGGTATCAAGGTCCACCACGACGACGTCCAGGCCGCCTGGGAGCGCATCACCAAGAAGAATTACGTCCACAAGGTCGGTCAGTTCTTCGCGGTCGGCTGGCCGGTCAACTTCTGGCGCATCGAGGCCCAGACCGACAAGGACTTCGAGTGGTTCGAGCACAAATATCCGGGCTGGTATGCGGAGTTCGGCGACTTCTGGAAGTGGTACGCCAAGCTCAGCCGCAAGGGCGAAAAGGTGCTGCTGTTCAACAGCGACGTCGGCTACGTCTATCCGCACCGCTGCTGGTCGTGCCTGGTGCCTTGCCTCATCCGCGAGGACATCGTGGTCGACGAGATCGACGGGCAGCTGCACACCTTCGCCCACGAGCTCGACCGCTGGACTGCCGTCGAGGCCTTCGCCGACGAGTACCAGGGCCGTCCAACGCCCGCGATGGGCCGCTTCAGCGGCAAGCGCGAGTGGGAGACGCTCTATGACGGCTGGGATCTCGCCGACGCCATCAAGGACCTCAACTTCGTCCGCTCCGACGGCAAGACGCTGATCCCGCAGCCGCATCTGCGCTTCGAGGCCGACCAGCAGTGGACGCTCGACGACGTGCGCGGAAACGTCCTCGGCTCGCCGCTCAAGGCGCTTCGCGGCATGTCTGCGGCCGATCGGGAGAAGCACCTCGCCGAGTATCGGGCCGGCTTCACCATCACGCCGTTCAATTGACGGTCAGGCGGGCCGGTTGCCGCCGGCCCGCCCACCGCTTGGTGGTCAACATGACACGTGCCCGCTTCGCCCTGCCCATCGCCATCGCGGCCTGGGCTGCAATCGCCGCAACCGTCTTCACTGTCACCGGGACGCGTCCGCCCGCCGACGACTGGAGGAAGGTGACGGCTGGCTACAAGGGCTCGCTCGGCCAGAAACCAAGAGCACCAGTGAAGATATTCGCTATCGGGAGTCCAATCTAATGACTGACGCTCACACAGTGCGCCTGGAGCCGGTCGGCGTCGAATTCGAGGTCGAAAACGGCGAAACGGTTCTGAACGCGGCATTCCGCCAGGGCATCGCGCTGCCGCATGGCTGCAAGGAAGGGCAATGCTCGGCCTGCAAATGCGTACTGCTCGAAGGCGAAGTCGACATGCTGAAATACTCGACCTTTGCCCTCAACGACATGGAGAAGGATAGCGGACACATCCTGTTGTGTCGGTCGATTGCCTATTCCGACATGCAGGTCGAACTCCTCAACTACGACGAGGAGGTTCTGGCGAAATCAATCGCGGTGAAGACGTTCAAGGGCCGGATCTCGAAGTTCGAGCATCTGACCCACGACATCCGCGGCATCGAGATCGAACTCGGCTCGCCGATAAAATTCTGGGCTGGGCAATATGTCGACATCACGGTCACCACGCAAAAAGGGGAGACGATTACGCGCTCGTTCTCCATGGCAAATACGCCGGACCAAACCCAAAAACTCTCCTTCATCATCAAGAAATACCCCGAAGGAAAGTTTTCCGGGGAACTCGATTCCGGAGGCATCCGTGTCGGAGCCGAGGTCACCGTCGTCGGACCCTATGGAACCTGCTTCCGGCGGGAAGAACGGCAAGGTCCCCTGATCCTTGTCGGCGCCGGCTCCGGCATGTCGCCGGTCTGGTCGATCCTCAACGATCACCTGAAGAGCGGCGAGAAGCGGGACGTCTACTTCTTCTACGGCGCGCGCACGCCAAGCGACCTGTTCTATCTCGACAGGATCACCGAGCTCGCCGGAAGCCACCCGGAGCTGAATTTCATCCCGGTGCTCTCGCACGTCAACGGCGAGGCGTGGGACGGCGAGCGCGGCTTCGTGCACCAGAGCGTCGATGCCAAGCTCAAACAGCTGGCGGTCGACGGGCAGGGCGACGTCTACGCCTGCGGTCCGCCGCCCATGATCGATGCGCTGCAGCCGGTCCTGTTCATGAACGGGTTCGAGACCGAACGCATCTTCTTCGACCGGTTCACCACGTCGTCCAGCGCCACCCCGGCCCATTGAGGTGGGCCGGAGCCAGCGACACCAAAGCAACTGCAACAAGGGAGTGAAGACAATGGTAGCAACGTCGAGTTCAGTCGGATCGGGAGCCGCGGGAGCCGCGATCTTCGCCGATTCGGACAGCCGGAAATATCGGTACTTCGAGCCGAAGGGCCAGCGCGCCACCCATTACGAGGATGTCACGGTCGACGTGCAGCCCGACCCCGAGCGCTACCTGATCCAGGACTGGATCATCTCCTTCTCGAACGGCAAGGGCGCCTACGTCAAGGACAACACGGCTGCCAGGAGCTCGAACTGGCATGCCTTCCGGGCTCCCGATCAGGAGTGGGAGCGTACGCACTACCAGCGCCAGTCGAAGATCGAGACGATGGTGCAGAGCGTCATCACCAACGCCCGCCGCGCCGGCGCGCCGAAGACCTTCGACAAGGTCTGGTCGAAGCTGCTGCAGGCGCATCTCGGAGCCTGGAAGCATGCCGAGTTCGGCCTGGGCACATCGCTCATGCAGGCGCAGCGCTACGGCTACACGCAGATGATCAACAATACGACGCTCACCAATTCCTCCTACAAGCTCCGGCTGGCCCAGGACATCACGCTCTATCTCGCCGAGATCGGCATGGACATCGCCGGATGGGACGACGAGCTCGGCAAGAAGCACTGGCTCGAGGACGGCGTGTGGCAGGGCACCCGCGAAGCGGTCGAGACCATCATGGGCATGGCCGACTATCTGGAGCAGTACTTCGCCATCAACATCGTCTTCGAGCCGCTGGTTGGCGAACTGTTCCGCTCCGGCTTCCTGATGCAGGCGGCGGCGGCCAACCACGACTTCATCACGCCGCCGGTGATCTCGGCGGCCGAAGCCGACTACGAGCGCAACCTCGCCAACACCATCGACCTGATCTACCTGCTCGCCAACGACGAGACGCACGGCGCGGCCAACAGGAAGCTGTTCCAGGGCTGGGTCAAGAAGCACGGCGCGCTCGCCGACAAGGCAGCCGCCGGCCTGCAGCCGATCTGGTCGATGCCGCATTCCAAGCCGGTTTCGTTCACCGACGTTCGCGCCCAGTCCGAGGAACGGATTGGCCGGATCCTCGGCGAACTCGGCCTCAAGCGCTGAATAGGGGAGAACACATCATGTCAGTAGCAGCACGCGACGCTTCGCAGTCTAACATCTTCAAATCGATGAAGGACATTACCTTCGAGCAGACGATCTCGCACCAGTGCGGCGTCACCATGAACGACTCGGTCGAGGCGCGCGCCATCGCCGAATTCATGGGCAAAAAGCCGGGAGTCATCGTTACCTACCAGCCAGCCATGATCCGCATCGACGGCAACGGCAAGCTGATCTTCAAGATGGACGAGATCAGCGAATATCTGGGTCGCGAGATGACCGCCGAAATCTTCGAGGTCAACACCTCCACCCACTACGGCCGCATGGTGCGCATCGACGACAACACGGTGATCCTGTTCGGGAACATGGACGAGGTCTTCGAATACATCTGAGCAACGATCCGGCGCGCCGCCCGGACGCGGCGCGCCGAAACCTTCAACACAACGCCCCACCAACACGACGACTGCGGAGGCAAGAATGTACAGGACACCTGAAGGCAAGGACATCTTCGTGGTCGATGGCCACACTCATTTTTGGGACGGCAGCCCGGAGAACCAGAGGAACATCCACGGCAAGCAGTTCATCGACTGCTTTTATGCCTATCACACAAACCTGAGCCCGAGGGAGCAACTTTGGCCGAAGGGCAAATTTGAGAAATACAGCGCCGACGATCTTTATCGCGACCTGTTCATCGACGGTCCGGATGACGTTGCGATCGTCCAGTCCACCTACCTGAAGGACTTCTACAAGAACGGTTTCAACACGATCGAGCGCAACGCCGAGGTCGCCAAGCGCTACCCGGACCGCTTCATCGTCAACGGCTCCTTCGATCCGCGCGATGGCGAGAAGGCGCTGGAATACATCCACTTCATGAAGGAGACCTACGACGTCAAGGGTGTGAAGATGTACACGGCCGAGTGGAACGGCGCCTCCAAGGGCTGGAAGCTCACCGATCCCGATGCCTACAAGTGCTTCGAGCTCTGCGAAAAGCTCGGCATCAAAAACATTCATGTCCACAAGGGCCCGACGATCATCCCGCTCAGCAAGGACGCGTTCGACGTTCACGACGTCGACCACGCGGCGACGGATTTCCAGGGCCTCAACTGGATCATCGAGCATTGCGGCCTGCCGCGCCTCGACGATTTCTGCTGGATCGCGACGCAGGAAACCAATGTCTATGGCGGCCTGGCGGTAGCGCTTCCCTTCATCCACTTGCGCCCGCGCTATTTCGGCGAGGTCATCGCCGAACTGCTGTTCTGGCTCGGGCCGGAGAAGCTCCTGTTCGGTTCCGACTACGCGATCTGGACGCCGCGCTGGCTGATCGAGAAACTCTGGGCCTACCAGATCCCGCAGGACATCGCTGCAGAACGCGGTGTACAACTGACCGACGAGATCAAGGAGAAGATCCTCGGCCTCAATGCCGCGCGCCTCTACAACATCGACATTGATGCGAAGAAGAAGGCGCTCGCAAGCTCGCCCTTCAGCATCGCGGCGGAGTAGGGGCCATGGCAACCGCCAGCGTTTCCGGCAGCCGCGAGGAGGAAGTCTGGCGGCGCCTTGGCGAGGTCAACGACCCGGAACTCGACGAAGCCATCACCGAGATGGGCTTCGTCGAGCGGGCCGAGATAACCAGTGACGGCACTGTGGAGGTCGACTTCCGCCTGCCGACCTACTGGTGCTCGCCAAATTTCGCCTTCCTCATGCTCGACGGTGTCCGCAAGGCGCTCGACCGGCTCTCCTGGTCGCCTGCCTATCGCGTGAAACTACACGACCACATGTTCGCCGAAGAGGTCAACCGCGGCATCGAGGCGGGCAGGACTTTCGGCGACATCTTCGCCGAGCTTGCCGGGGACCAGGATATCGACGCCTTGCGCGAAACCTTCAGCATGAAGGCCTTCAAGCGGCGCCAGGAGGCGGTCTTGCGCGGTCTGCGGGAGCACGGCCTGACGGATCGCGAAATCCTCGGCATGGATCTGGCGGCATATGATGCCGCCAGCTTCGAGCCGGGCGAGGCGGCCGCGCAGAAGCCACGGTACCGGGCGGCTCTGCTCCAGCGGTTTGCTGACCGCTGTCCAGGCGATCCGGTCTTCGTGACGTGGGAGGGGCGACAAATCCCGCCCGTCGCGCTCAGCGCCCACCTCGCCGAGCTGCGCGGCGTGCGCGTCAACATGGAGTTCAACGGCGCGCTTTGCCGTGGACTGAAGCAGACAAGATACAAAGAACTGAGTGTGGTCGACGGCGAGCCGACGCTGGTCGACTTCATCATGGACCGCGTGCCGGCGCGAAGCGCGCCGGCCGTCTAGGCAACGTCGAAAGCAACGGCCTCCCTCGCACGAGGCCCCCAACCAACAAGCCGCCCGTAAGGCGGAAGGAGGAGTCATGCCTAAAATAATGCTTCACAATTCGCAGGCCCGCCGGGCCCTTGCCCGCGGCGTCTATAGGCTGGCGGCGGCCGTCGAACCTACGCTTGGCCCCAAAGGCATGAACGCCATGATCGACCGGCCGATCGGTACGCCGATGGTGACCCGCGACGGCGTCAGCATCGCCTCCGAGATCGAACTGCATGACCGTTTCGAGAACATGGGCGCGCAGGTCGTTCGTGAAGTGTCGATGCAGACCAACGAGGTCGCCGGCGACGGCACCACGACCGCCATCGTACTCGCCAACGCGCTCATCCAGGGTGGCATCGAGGCGAATGAACGCGGCGCCAAATCGGTCGATCTCTGCAAGGGCATCGACCGCGCGGTGGCGGCGGTGGTTACTGCCCTCAAGGCCTCGGCCAAGCCCGCCAAGGGCAACGGCATCCTCGCCTCGGTCGCAAACATCGCCGCGACCGACGCCAGGCTTGGCGCGCTGGTGGCGGAAGCGCACGAGCGCGTCGGGGCGGAAGGCGTCATCACCACCGACTTCAGCGTGACCACCGAGACCACGCTTGACGTGGTCGAGGGCATGTCCTTCGACCGCGGCTACCTCTCGCATCACATGGTCACCGACCAGGAGAAGATGGAGGCCGTGCTCGAGCGGCCTCTGATCCTGATGACCGACCTCAAGATCAAGGACCCCAAGGCGCTCGAGACTGCCCGCCGCATCGCCGACGAGGCCGGGCGGCCGCTGCTGATCGTGTCGGAGGAAGTGTCGCCGGAGGTGGTGGTGACCCTGCTCGGCAAGCAGGGGTCCGGGAAATACCTCATCGTCCATCCGCCGGAATACGGCCATTGGCGCAAGGCGATGATGGAGGATCTGGCGATCATCACCGGCGGCAAGGTGATCGCGCGCGATCTCGGCGGCCGGCTGGAGGACATCACAGCCGAGGATCTCGGAACGGCCGAGCGGGTGAGGACCAGCGCGTCCTACACCTCGATCATTCGCGGTGGCGGCGACCATGCTGCGATCGCGTCGCGCCGCGCCCAGGTGCAGCGGCAGTACGAGGCCGCGCCGCCGAACATCGAGCAGGACAAGCTGCGCGAGCGCCTGGCCAAGCTTTCCGGCGGCACGGCCATCCTCTACGCCGGTGGCGTCACGCCCGTCGAGCAGAAGCGGACGATCCAGCTGATCGAGGATTCTCTCAATGCCGTGCGCGCCGCCTCCGAGGAGGGTGTCGTCGCCGGCGGCGGCTCGGCGCTGGCTCAGATCGCGCCCCTGCTCGACAAGGTGGCGGCCGAGGCGGAAGGCGACATCGCCGAAGGCGTGCGCCTGGTGCGCTCGGTGTTGTCGCGTCCGCTGTGGCGCATTGCCGCCAATGCCGGCGCCGATCCCGAAACCGTGGTGGCCGAGGTCACCCGCGTCAATGGCGGTTATGGCTACAACGCATCGGCCGGCAGCTACCAGAACATGTTCGAGGCCGGAATCATCGATCCGGTGCGCGTCACCTACACCGCGCTCGCCAACGCCGCCTCCGTGGCGACGCTGATCCTCACCACCGAAACACTGATCGGCGATCTCGCCGAGGACGAGGACCCGACCGCCGGCCCGGCACGTGGCGGCGGTTCGGAAAAGCTCGGCCGCGCCTGACGCGCATTCCAACGGAACGATTTGGAAAGGACACGACGATGAAAGCCGCCAGACTCTACGAATACGACCCGCACATGAACGTGAAGCTCAAGATCGAGGACGTCGTCGCGCCGACGATCACGGCCCCTGACGAGGTGATCGTGCGGGTCGGTGCCGCCGGACTGTGCCGCACCGACCTCCACATCATCGAAGGGGTGTGGAAACCGACCATGGATCCTGACGGCAGCCTGCTGCCTTACATCATGGGCCATGAGAATGCCGGCTGGGTCGAGGAGGTCGGCAGCGGCGTCCGATCGGTCAAGCGCGGCGACGCCGTGATCTGCCATCCGTTCCGCTCCTGCGGCATCTGCCTCAACTGCCGGCATGGCGAAGACATGTATTGCGACAATGGGCAGTTCCCCGGCCTCGGCATGAATGGCGGCTTCGCCGAATATTTCATCACCAGCGAGCGCTCACTCATCAAACTCAACGCCAATGT
>NZ_RZSG01000184.1:0-9017 GCF_003997725.1 Mesorhizobium sp. M4A.F.Ca.ET.050.02.1.1 | reverse complement strand
GCACGTAGAACCCGTCGTGGTCGGCAGGTGTGTTGGGGTTGGCGTCCAACTCGGTCACCACGAGTTCGGGGTGGCCGGTGTTGCCGGGAGGTGCTTTCGTCAACAGCTCCGAAGAATGGAAGACGTTGAAGCTGAACCCGTCGATCACGTCATTCAACTGGATGGAGTACGTGCCCGCAACCTTGTCGAAGGTCAACGTGCCACCCGCCGTCGCGTCCTGCACATTGGCTGTGATCGGATCTTTGTCGTAGTGGAACGAGAAGGAGAACGTTGCACTGGTGGCAGTCTCCGAAGTGAGTGCCGTCTGGATATTGGTGATGTTCGGGTTCTGCGCGTTGTCTACGGTGCCGGTCAGCACCAACTGCTGGATACCCGCCGCGACGAGGTCGGCATCACCGAAGTCAGAGTGGGTGGCGTCGTAAGTCTGACGACCATCCGCGCCGATGCTGTACTTGAAATCCCCGCTGGCCGGCGTGCCGACGACGTTTTGCAAGGTTTCCGGTGTTTGGATACCTGAGGTGCCGGGATCGGCGTCGAACGGCTTCACGATCGTCGGCGCATCATCCGTGAAGACAAGGTTCTGGCCGATGTCCAGGACCGCTGTGTCGGTATCACCGTCGCCGTCGGTGATGGTCGCTGTCAGTTGTACCAGAGCATCCGCCAACAACGTCTCGGTGTCGTTCGGCCCGCTGTTGGGATCATGTATGACTGCACGGTCCTGGTTGAGCGTCACGATGCCGGTGGTGGCATCCACGGTCACCGTGAACACCAGCGCGTTGCTGACGGCCGTACGCCCCTCGACGACACCGCCGGTGACCGACAGGTTGATCGCCTGGCCAGTCAGCGTGTCGAGAAGACCGGAAGCGACCCCACTCACGCTCAGTGCGTAAGTCGTGGTTCCGGCCCCGTCGGCACCATAAACGCCGTTGAAGTTGGACGAGAAGTTGGCCGTGCCGTTGGTTGTAAGATCAGATTCGTCAACCGTGGCAGTCGCCTCTGTACCGCCCGCCGAGATGCTCGGGCCGTCGTCCTTGAAGAAGAGATTATCGCCGATGTCCAGGGTGGCGAAATCATCATCCCCGTCAGCGTCCTCGCTGTGCGCGGTGAGCGTGACGAGGGTCGCCGCCAGCGAGATAGCTTCGTCGTAGCTGCCGGGCGGGACGGTCCCGTTACCCGGAACGTTGTGAACCATCGCCAAGCTCTGGGTGAGCGTCACGACGGCAGTCGTGGTGTTGACGCTGACCGTGAACGCGATAGCACCGTTCGCGTCAGCAAGACCACCGTCTCCGACACGACCGGTAATGCTACCGTCAAGCTCTTTGTACAGGAAAATGTGTTCCTGCGATGCCGTGTCGACAAACCCGCTGTCTGTGGCGTCCGCGGGGATGCCGAGCGCGAAGGTGAGTGCGCCCGCGCCGTCAGTCCCGAAGCTGTTCGGGAAGTTGGCGAGGAAGTTGCCGGTTGTGGTAGCACCGGCACCGCCAAGGAACGACTCGTCCACGGTGAGGTCCGGGCCGGCCCCGTTGGTGTTGACGTCCGGGCCGTCATCGTCGACGTTGATGTCGTCGCCGATGGGCGTGTCAGTGTGGGACAACGCGCGGACCTTCAGGATGTCGCTGAAGTCCACCCGGTCGTCAGGGTCGAGACCGCTCGGGTGGGCGATTGCCTCGAAGGTAACCATCTGCACAGTGGCCGACAAGTTGTCGGCGTCGGCGGGGATGATGTAGAAAGCCGCGACGATGGGACCACCTACCCCTGCGGTCGCCAGCACTGATTTCCCGTCTGCCGACGTGGTGAGGAGGATATCCTGGCCGCCGACGGTGTCGAGACCGGAATTCGCGTTGGTAAGCGGAGCGAATATCAGACTGTCAACGACTTCGTTGGCTCCCGCCGTCACCTGGATGAGGTCAGACTGGCTTGCTGCCTCAGCGGAGTCGGCGAATGCCTTCTGCGCGTCCGACAGCGTGAGACCGTTGAGAAAGGCGAGAAAAGCAGCATCGAGACTGCCGGAAATGTCGCCCCCGGCGTCGACAGAGATAGCGACATCGTCGCCGTCCGGATCATTGAATTGTACGCCGGCTGTTTGGTCGTTGACCAGCGTGCCGTTTATATTGATGGTAGCCATGATATTCATCCTTTCCGGATGGTTGACTGATTCCACAAGTCGTATTCACCGCGGCAGCAGTTATGCGCACGGCTCGGACACACGCGGAGTCCACGTTTACTGGTTTTGGAAAGACGCCCCTATGCCCCTATTTAAGGAAGATCGCGCATTGAATTGCGGCCTTCTTAGCTTGATTGTGTCGCCGTTGCAGAGGGTGCGTCCATTCGCGCTTAGATAGTATTTCGGTGAATACCCGTCCTGATCGAACGATATATATCCTTCGATAGCGTGGGCTGCCGCAGGCCTTGCGCCTGCTGTCGCAATCAGGGAACGGAGGGTATTCGCAACACCGAGACCGCTGCCGGGATCAGGTCCCGGCCGATCAGATCAGGTCCGACCCGGGATGGGCGGTGTCCTTGCCATGCGCCGCCCAGGCCAGTTCCGACCGGCTGCCGAGGTTGAGCTTGGTGTAGACGTGGTGAAGGTGCATCTTCACCGTGCCTTCGGACACATGCAGCCGCTGGGCGATGGTCTTGTTGCGCAAGCCGCGCGAGACGAGATCGGCGATTTCGCTCTCGCGCCCCGTGAGCCTGGACGTGGGCTGGGATTGCGGCCGCGGCATCAGCAGGTGCTGGACGATCTTGTTGTCGATCCATTTCTTGCCGCTCGCCACCGCGTTCACGCATTCGACGAGGAAGCGGTTGCTGATGCCGTCGAGCACCAGCCCGTCAACGTCGAGCGCCTGGATCTCCTTGACGCCGAGACCGCCGTTTGGCTGCAGGATGAAGATGACGCCGAGGGCGCGGTGGGCGGCTCTCAGTCGGGAGGAAAGACCGGCCGTCTGCGGGTCCGCTAAATCCAGGCCGATGATGGCAATATCAGGCCGCTGGCGTTCCACATGCGGAAGAACGTCAACCACGCGGTGGCACTCGGCGACAACATCGTGCCCGGCCTTCCGCAACACCCACTCCAGACCTGCGAGATACACCCCCCGCGGGTCCGCCATAACCACCGTCGACATGCGAACACCGTCCGTAAAATACGCAACGAACTTTGCCTAAATCCCTGAAAAGAATGAAACCAGAAGTTAAGCGTATTGTCAAGAAACCTCTAATATAGTTCCGGCTATAACCGCGACCTGCGGCCTATGCAAAGCAGCGCCGGCTTGCCAAGGGGGGGCCCGCGGGCATCGCCGAACTGTCGCAACGGCGCCCGCGTGCCATTTCAGCGCTGGAATCGAAGCCCGGTGATCAGTAGCCGACCGTGAAGCGCTGCCGGATATGCCTGGGCGTCTCGATCTCGCCGGCCATCACGATGGCGTAGTCCTCGAAGGAGATGCTGCTGCCGTTGTCGGAGGAAAGCAGCGCATCCTTGCCGAGGCGGAACGCGCCGGTGCGCTCGCCGGCGGTGAACAGGGCCGACGGCGACAGGAAGGTCCAGTCGAGATCGCTGATCGTCCGCAGCGTGTCGAGGAAATCGGCGCCCTTCTGCGCCTCGGCCTTGTAGATGGCCGGGAATTCCGGCGCGTCGACAAGGCGCTTGCCGGGCGCGACCTCGAGGCTGCCGGCGCCGCCGACGACGAGGTAGCGCTTGACGCCCGAAGCGCGCACGGCGGCAATCAGCGTGTCGGGATCGCTGGCGGTGAAATGCACCGAGCTCACCACCGCGTCATGCCCCTCGATCAACTCGGCGAGGCCTTCCTTGTCGAAGACGTCGCCCTTCCTGGCGGTGACGCCCGGAAGCTTCGCGATCTTGTCCGGGTTGCGGGCGATTGCCGTGATGGCGTGGCCACGGTCGGAGAGTTCTTTCAGGATGCGCGAGCCGGCCTGGCCGGAGGCGCCGATAAGGGCGATCTTCATGGCATTTCCTTTCTGCTTGGGGGACTGCTGTGCTGGGTCAAGCCGCCTGGATATGGGCGACGAGATTGTCGTAGCTGCCGAAGAGCGCGCTGGCGCCGATGAGGCGCGGCGCCTCTTTACGGATCACGGCGAGCGCGGGAACGCCATCGGCGCGCAGGCGCTGGAATAGCGCGCGGCCACGGCTGACCAGATCGTGATGCGCCGCCAGCAGCTTCGGCGTCGGCGCCTTCAGCATGCCGGCCGCGTCCGCCATGCCGGCGTCCGTCAGGACAACAGCGACGCCGTCCACCGTGACGATATCGCGGCCACCGACATAGCGGGCATGCTGGATCGCCTTCAGCGCCGCAAGTCGCAGGCGCGGGTCGTCGAGCCCTGCGGCGACGATGCCGAGGGTGGCAGCGCCGGAATCGAGCAAGGTGCCGCGAACGTTCAGCACGTTGTCGACATAAGCCTGGCTGAAGACCTGCCCGCTCAGCCGCTCGATGCGCTGGTCGTTCGCCCAGGCATGGGCGGCAAAGCCTGCATCCAGCGGTCGCGCGCCGGCGCCTGAGAAGAGACCGGTCGGCAGCAACTCGAGCACCACGCCACTCTTTTCCAGCCTGTCCAGCATCGGCGTCGCGCCGTAGCACCAGCCGCAGAGCGGGTCGAAAAGATAGGTCAGCGTTGCATTGCTCATGGCCGTCTTGTCCGGATGTCTGTCTCTCGGACCTAGATGGCAGCTGGGCCGGTTGCAAAAAATAGTGATCAATCATACAGACTGTCTGATCAAATCAGACAATGGCTCGCCGATGGCCGAACTTCTGAACCTCAACCGGCTTGTCTATTTCACCACGGTGATCGAGACCGGGTCGTTCACGGCGGCCGCCGACCGGCTCGATGTCGCCAAGGCGGTGGTCAGCCATCAGGTCGGCAGGCTCGAGCAGGAACTCGGCGCTACGCTGCTGCGGCGCACGACGCGGCGCGTCACGCCGACGGAGGAGGGGCGTCTGTTCTACGACCGCGCCGCCATCATCCTGCGCGAAGCGGAAGCCGCCTATGGCGACATCGCGCGAAGTGCCGACAAGCCGACCGGGATGCTGCGGTTGACGGCGCCGCTCGACTATGGCGAGAAGATCGTGGCGCCGACCATCGCCGCCTATCTGAGGAAATATCCGAGGATGCGGGTCGAGACGATTTTCGACGACGCGGTGAGCAACCTCGTCGACGAGCAGATCGACCTCGGCATCCGGGTCGGCTGGCTGGCCGATTCCAGCAATCTGGCGCGGCGTCTCGGAACCTTCCGGCAGGTTGTCGTCGCAAGCCCGGAGCTCGCGGCCAGGCTGCCGCCGAATGTGGGCCCCCTGCAGTCAAGATCGCTGCCCTGGGTCGGCAATGCCCAGTTGCGCGGCGTCGGCCAATGGCTGTTCTCTAAAGACGACGAAACTGTGCTGGCCGAACTCAACCCGGTCGTCAGCTGCGACAAGAGCCCCGCCGTCCATGCCTGCGTGCATGCCGGCATCGGGCTTGGCATCTTTCCGGACTACAGCGTCGCCGACGACATTGCCAAGGGGCGGCTGGTGCAGGTGTTCGCCAACTGGACCTTGCCCGCCGGCGGCATCCATGCCGTCTTTCCGCCGGCGCGCTTCAGGCCGGCAAAGGTGCGTGCCTTCGTCGATATTCTGGCGGCGGCGGAAAAAAGGCGGTCACGCGGCTCCGGCTCTTGAGAAGCAGACGTCGTCATTTCGTTTGATGGCAAGCCGCATCGAGCGAATAGGTCGCCTTGGCGGCCATCAAAAGAAACCGCCGCCTGTTCTCGCCAATTCGTGTTCTTCTACTAGAGAATCAGAGTTGACGATGATTGCCTTTATCACGCAACTTCAGTCGCAATTTCACAGGTCATTTCCAGCATTCTGATGTAGGGAGGGATACTATGAAACGCAGTAATGCCCTTGCACTAAGGTTATTCGCGACAAGGGCAAAGCTCTTGGACGCGATCGAAAGCGAACAAGAGGCGCGAGCCAGACGCCACCAGGAAAGAGTAATGGCCTTCGAAGCGAGGGCGTCAACGGCAATTTCCAGCGGAAAGGCAGCGCTGGTCGTCCCTTTGATGCTTTTGGCAAATGGTGATTCCTGGTTCAATTATCCATTGGTCGACAATGGCCCTCTTTGCCGAGACACGGACATCATCGTCAAACTTGGCAAGATAGGGAGGCCGAAGCCGTTCATCCTGTCGGTCGCACATTGGGGGGATACGTCGGTCGATGAGCTGGCGCTCCCGAAACAGAAACGCATGAAGGAACAATTGCAAAACAAAGCGAACTGGGGAGCCCGAGGAAAGCCGGATGCGATCCTGATCTCCGCGGGAGGCAACGACATAGCCGGCGATCAATTCTGCATATTCATCAATGATGTGCAGGCGGGAAGGCCGCTGAACAGGGCACGTCTTCAAGAAGCGCTGGGCATGATCGAAGCTTCCTACCAGGAGCTTTTCGACTTTCGCAACAAATACGCCCATGGTGTCCCGATCTACGGACATTGTTACGACTTTGCCGTTCCGGACGGCAGCTCTCCCCCATTTCCCGGTGTCGGGCCCTGGCTCAAACCGAGTTTTGACTTCAGCGGGCAAACCAATATGGCTGCAAACAAGCAGGCTGTGGCGGACGCATTGAAACTTCTCAAGACACTGTTGACCAAATTGGCGAGCAAGGCCTCGAACAGATTTCATTTGATCGATACGCAGGGAACAATCACGCGCCCAAGCGAGTGGGCCAACGAACTTCACCCGACCGAGGCTACCTTCGAAAAATTCGCCGATGTCTTTCGAAGGCGCCTCGCCGCTGACTTCCCTGGCAGAATCTAGTCAGGAGCGCCGGCTCCCGATCTGGCAATGCCGCTCAGGGAACTTTTGTCCGGCTGGCGATTTTGGATGTATGCTGGGAATTCCAACGGCCAGAAGGGTTTGCCGATGACGACGAAACGCCTTGCGATCTGCGCCCTCGTTTTCGCTGGAGTCTGTGGCATCTCCGCCTCGGCCTTCGCGGGAAGCCGCGACCATCGGGCCGAATCCGAGCGCTACGTTCCCGCGCATCGCGATATCATCGACATTCTGTTCGCGGGCCCGCACTACTATGACCAGCAATTGTTCACGACGGCGGCCGGAGCCTGCTCGTACCACCAGGTCGGCCCTGACGCGAATGCGCTGAACAAGATCAACGACCACCATTGTGGCAAGTAGGCGGAACGCTCAGCGCCCACCGCCCTCCTTCATCGTCTCGATGATCTCCGCCATCAGCGCCAGGTCGCGGCGCGAGTCCGCGAGGTCGGTCAGCGGCCTGGTGCCGTTGGTGATGTGGCGGTGGAAGGTTTCGAGCTCGTTGCAGAAGGCGTCGCCATAGAGCGGGCCGAACGCCTTCGTCACCGGGCCGAGCGGGCCGGCTTCCGTCACTTCCAGCCGCGTCGGCAGGCTGCGGATATAGGGCGTGTCATAGATGATGCGGACCCGCTTGGTGTTCGAGCGCACCTCGATCATGGCGTCGAACAGGCCGAGCTCGTCGACGACGGCGTCATAGAGGCAGGCGAAGTGGCCGTAGTCGAAGGTCACGCTGGTGTTGGCGCCGCCATTGGCGCGGTGCGCCGCCACCACCCGGACCGGCTCGCCGAGCAGTCCGCGCATCGCCGAGATGTGGTGCGAGGAGAGCGCCGTCAGCCCGCGATAGGCGCGCACGAGGTCGGCGGACGCATCGGCCCCCACCACCTCGCGGATCAGCGCCTCGCGCTCCCTGGCGCCGCGCGCCAGGATCGCCGGATCGATGTCGGTGGGGTAGAGTGTGTTCTGGCTCTTCTTCAGGAAATGCCGGCCTTCCGAGATGAGGTCGAAGATGCGCACATGGGTGATGTCGGCGTGGGTGGGCAATTCCTCGCGCGCCGCCAGATAGGCCGGCGCGTAGCGCCGCATGTAGCCGACGAAGATGGTCCTGGCGTAATCCTTGCTCAGCGCCAGCAGTTCGTCGATCTCGCGCACCGTCAGGCAGGCGGGCTTTTCCAAAAGAATGTGCTTGTCGGCCTTTATCGCGGCACATGCCGCGACCCCGGGCGAAGAGCGGCGGAGCAGAATTCTGCTCAGTAGCAACACTTCGAAGTTACGGCATGGATTCCAGGGTCTTCGCGACGTCGCTTCGCTCCTGCTTCGCCCTGGAATGACGAAGGGACGTGTCTGCTCGGCGGCTCCATATTTGCGAGCGCCGCGCTGCTTGGGCTCAGCCTTGTCTTGCCTCCCTGGCGCCGGTCTGTCCTCCGGCGCCGTTCTTCGTCTCCTCGTTCTGCACCATCGCCAGCGCCGTGCCGGGCTCGCCCTCCCATAGGATCAGGCTGGCCGCGCCGACCAGGCCCGCCCGGTCGCCGAGTTCGGCCGGCACGATCGGCACGTCGCGGTAGGCCTGCATGGCGCGCTCCTCGACCGTCGCCCTGATCCCCGGCGCCAAAAGGTCGAAGCCATTGGAAAGGCCGCCGCCCATCACGATCAGGTCCGGCGAATAGAGATGCAGGAGATTGGTGAAGCCGATGCCGAGCCATCTGGCTTCCGCCTCGACCAGCTGGCGGGCGGTCGCGTCGCCCGTCCGCGCGGCCTCGACGACATGGCGAGCTGAGATGTCGCCGTCCTTGGCAAGGCGCCGGAGCAGCGATCCGTCGCCGGGCGCTGTCAGCCGTGTCGCCCGGCGCCCGAGCGCGGTTCCCGAGGCGACCGCCTCGAAGCAGCCGATGGCGCCGCAGAAGCAGCGGTCGCTTTCGCCGGTGATTGTCATGTGGCCGATCTCGGCTGCCAGCCCGCGCCTGCCGTGATAGATGTGGCCGTCGGCGACGACGCCGCCGCCGATGCCTGTCGAGACGGTGACGAACACCAGCGATCCGGCGCCGCGGCCGGCGCCGAAGCGCCATTCGCCGAGCGCTGCCGCATTGGCGTCGTTCTCGAGCCGCACCGGCAGGCCGAACTGCCGGCTGAGGATGTCGATCAGCGGCACATTGTGCCAGCCGGCCAGCGTCGGCGGCCCGATGACGATGCCGGCCTTGGGGTCGAG
>NZ_RZSG01000183.1:0-9060 GCF_003997725.1 Mesorhizobium sp. M4A.F.Ca.ET.050.02.1.1 | reverse complement strand
GTCGGAGACGATGCCGACCGAGAAGACGACAAAGACGGTGCCAAGGAGACCGGCGAGCAGCTTGTTGACTTCGTTGGAATCCATACGCCCCTTGCTCCCTTTTCCGGCGGACCGATCCGTCCACTCCGTCCGTCGGTGTCCCGAACCGACCTCTCAGCCCGGTCAAATCGGGCGGAAACTAGGTCTTTTGCTCCGGCGTTGCAACACCTATAAGGGCGCTTCCAGTGAGACCTTTTGCCACTTTCGCCAGCCCTCTTTTGCAACGCCCCGTCGCACCGATGTCAACGCTCATCCTGATCCCGGCCCGCATGGCCTCGACCCGCCTGCCGGGCAAGCCGCTGGCCGACATTTTTGACGTGCCGATGATCGTCCATGTCGCCCGCCGCGGCGCCGAGGCCGGGCTTGGCCGGGTCGTGGTGGCGACAGACACCGAGGCCGTGGCGGAGGCCGTGCGCGCGCACGGCTTTGAGGCCGTGATGACCCGTGACGATCACCAGTCCGGCTCCGACCGCATTTTCGAGGCGCTAACAGTGCTCGATCCGGAGAAAAAGGTCGAAACCATCGTCAACGTGCAGGGCGACCTGCCGACCATCGATCCGCAGATCATCCGCGCGTCGCTGAGGCCGCTCGAGGACAAATCGGTCGACATCGCCACACTCGGCGTCGAGATCGTCCGCGACGAGGAGAAGACCAATCCGAACGTCGTCAAGATCGTCGGCTCGCCGCTGTCTGCGACACGGCTCAGGGCGCTCTATTTCTCCCGCGCCACCGCGCCCTGGGGCGAGGGGCCGCTCTATCACCATATCGGCCTCTACGCCTATCGGCGTGCCGCGCTGGAGCGCTTCGTCGCGCTGAAGCCGTCGCCGCTGGAACGACGCGAGCGGCTGGAGCAGTTGCGGGCGCTGGAGGCCGGCATGCGCATCGATGCCGAGATCGTGCAATCCGTGCCGCTCGGCGTCGACACGCCCGACGACCTGGAGCGCGCCAGGGAAATCCTTTCAACCTGAGATATTAGGCATGCCTGAAAAGACCAACAGAATATCCTTCCAGGGCGAGCCGGGCGCCAATTCCGACACTGCTTGCCGCAACATGTTCCCGTCGATGGAGCCGTTGCCGTGCCCGACCTTCGAGGATGCCTTCGTCGCGGTCGAGACCGGCAAGGCCGAGCTCGCCATGATCCCGATCGAGAACACGATCGCCGGCCGTGTCGCCGACATCCATCATCTCCTGCCGGAATCGCGGCTGCACATCGTCGGCGAATATTTCCTGCCGATCCATTTCCAGTTGATGGTGCTGCCGGGCGTGCAGCGCGAAGCGATCAAGACCGTGCACAGCCACATCCATGCGCTCGGCCAGTGCCGCAAATACATCCGCAAGAATGGCTGGAAGCCGGTCGTCGCCGGCGACACGGCGGGCTCGGCGAAGATGGTCTCCGAGGTCAAGGACCGCACCATGGCGGCGCTCGCGCCGGCGCTCGCAGCGGAGCTTTACGGCCTCGACATCATCGAGAAGAACGTCGAGGACACGGACAGCAACGTAACCCGCTTCGTCGTGCTGACAAAGAACAAGCAATGGGCCGAGCGCCCTTCGGCCGACGCCAGGATGATGACCACCTTCATCTTCCGCGTCCGCAACGTGCCGGCGGCGCTCTACAAGGCGATGGGCGGCTTCGCCACCAACGGCATCAACATGACCAAGCTCGAGAGCTACCAGCTCGGCGCCTTCACCGCGACGCTGTTCTATGCCGACATCGAGGGTCACCCGGACGATCCGCTGGTCAAGCTGGCGCTCGACGAGCTGCGCTTCTTCTCGCGTGAGATGCGCATCCTCGGCGTCTATCCGGCAAGCGCGTCGCGCGAGCAATGGAAGGTGGCCGACTAACACTCTCGTTTCAACGCTTGGTGTCGAAGGCTCGATCCGAGCCAATCAGCCGTGCGATCTTGTCGATCGTCGCGCGCACCTCCGGCAACTTGCGATCATCGCCGTGCACCACCAGCCATTGTTCATGTGACAGTTCCTCGATCACGTCATCCGTGCGAACCAGATCGGTGTGGGCGTCGCCAACGAAACAGGGCAGCACCACATGGCCAGCGCCAGCAAGCGCGAGGTCAAGGAGTGAGCGCGGCTGAGTGACCTCAAAGCGGATTTGATCTCGTTTGTTGGCGCGCACCCAGATTGCTGATGGTGTGTTCACCGTAGCCGCGATCCAATCAGATTTTCGAACGGCATTCGGGTGTGAATAGGGAGCAAATGCTACGGTCTTTGTCCTGCGAGCCGCGAGTCCTGGCTCGGACGGCCTGCGATTTCGAATCCCGATCAACGCCTCGCGCCTGCCGATGTTCTGCACCTCCTCAACGGCGCTGAAGACGATACTCCGGTCGGTCACGCCCAGTTTCTCAATGTTGCGGGCCAGGTACCACGTCATCCAGGTGCCCGCGGACACACGGATGGGCGCCGACGCGTTTCGTCGTGAAAACGCCCTTGTGATATCAAGGAACCGCTGCTCAATGGTCTCCGCCTGGGATGTCAGCGCTCGACCTGCTGCGGTCAACTCGTAGCCGGATGGCAGTCGAGAGAACAACTCGGCGCCCAACGCCCGCTCAAGATCGACGATATGTCGGCTCAGCGTTGCCGCACTCTGGCCGACAGCCTTCGCTGCGGATGAAAGGCTTCCTTCGCGCGCGACTGCCAGAAAGATTCTCAGATCCGACCAGTCGACAGTCATTTCATTCATGCAAAACCCTCTTCATTTTTGAAGACTCCCATCTGAGATTGATCTGGCGCCATATCAAGACCGGACAGCCAGCGGAGAACATATTTTATGGCAGCGAAAATTCACTTGGGATCGCGCATTGGCATGGGTTGCTGGGCAATCGGCGGTCACTTTTGGTCAGGCGAGACCCCGGTCGGGTATTCCGGCGCGGACGACCGCGAATCCGTAAAAACCATTCATGCGGCATGGGATGGTGGAGTTCGGCTCTTCGATACGTCGGCGGTGTATGGCGCCGGGCACTCGGAGGAGCTTTTGGGCGAGGCGCTCTCAGGCCGTTCGGAGGCAGTTATCGTGTCGAAATTCGGCCATTCCTTCGATCCGGCCTCCCGCCAGATGACTGGCTCTAGGTTCGATCCCGAATATGTGCGCTGGTCGGTTGGTGAGAGCCTTCGCCGACTGGGCCGAGACGGCATCGACGTGATGTTGCTCCACTTGAACGATCTCTCGATCGAACATGCGGAACCGGCGTTTGAGGTTTTGGAGCAGCTTGTTCGAGCCGGAGACATTCGAAGCTACGGCTGGAGCACCGACTTTCCATCAAGCGTCCAGGCGTTCGCTGACCGGAGCGGCTTTTCAACGGTCCAGCACTCGATGAACGTTTTCTTCGATGCACCCTCAATGTGCAAAGCCGCATATGATAACAGTTTGGCGCAGCTGACCCGGTCGCCACTCGCCATGGGCGTGCTAACAGGCAAATTCTCGGATGGACGGACCGTTCCGCCAGACGACGTCAGGTCGGTTCCCGCGGATTGGCAGGTATATTTTGAAGCGTCGCGCGCCCGTTCCGAGTTGACAGAGCAGATTGATGCTATCCGCGATTTGCTCACCGCTGGCGGGCGGACGCTCGGTCAGGGTGCCTTGTGCTGGCTGCTATCGAAAGGTGGCAACATTCACCCCATCCCCGGCGCAAAAACCCCCGAGCAGGCTGTCGAGAACGCCGCGGCCATGGAATTTGGGCCGCTGTCGGAGACCGTGATGGCTGAGATCGAAACCATTCTCCAAAGACCGCCAGAAGGTGAGTTTCGTGCTCGATAGCTTCGCAATGGCCACTCTGGATCGAACGCGGTCGTTCGCAGTGACTGGATATCAACTCCAGCCGAGCGGCACGTAGTCGATCTCCATGAACGCCTCGACCTCGGGCACCCAGCGATCGCGGACAAAAGCGACGTGGTCGGGGTGCTCGTTGTACCTTGTGTAGGCAGCCTGGTCGGCGAACTCCATCGAGAAGCCGAAGCGGTAGTCGTTCTTGGGGCTGACCTGCCGCAACTGCTCGAAATGCGTGACACCCTTGATCCCGGTCAGGATCTTCCTGGCGTCATGGAGGAAGCGCTTTTCCTCCAGCGAATGCGGCGCATGCTTCAGCGTGAACACGACTGTGTGACGGATCATCTTTCGCTTTCCCTCATTCAGCTATTCGGCATCGACCCAGGCGCGGATGAGATGGTGCGCGATCGCACCCTTGGGCGGCGTGACCAGATTGCCAGGATGCGCCCTGTCCAGCATCAGGCGCACCTCGTCGCGCAAAAACCACCGGCAGTCTTCCAACTCGTTGAGGTCGGCCTGGATGTCGTCGTTGAGCGGCTCGCCGAAGCACCCGATCATCAGCGAATAGGGGAAAGGCCAGGGCTGGCTGGCGTGGTAGACGACGCGGCCAAGCTGGATGCCGGCCTCCTCCAGCGTCTCGCGGCGCACCGCCGCCTCGATCGTCTCGCCCGGCTCGATGAAGCCCGCCAGCGCTGAATACATGCCAGGCCCGAAATGACGGCCACGCCCGAGCAGGCACTTGTCCGCCGTCACCGTCAGCATGATCGCCACCGGATCAGTCCGTGGAAAATGGTCGGTGCCGCAGGCCGGGCAGTGCCGCCTGTAGCCGCCGGCGCGCATTTCCGAACGGCTGCCGCATTTGCTGCAGAAGGCGTGGCTGGCGTGCCAGGCAAGAAGGGCCGCCCCTTGCGCCAGCGCGCCGGCCGCCGCCTCGTCGATCAGGCCTTGCATGTAGACGGACCGGTAGTCGATCGCCTTGATGGTCGCGGGAAGCTGCTCCGGCTCAACGGCCGCCGGCACCGCCAGCACGGGGCCGGCCTCGGAAAAGCCGAGCAGCACGCCGCGGTCGAGCGAGACGTCGAAGGCTTTGCTTTCGGCTGCGCCGAACCAGGGGTCGAAGCTGCCGTCCTCATGTTTCAGATAGAGCCGGCCGCCATGCATCAGCAGCAGCCGCGTCGAGGGATCGGCGAGCGCCTGCTCGACGGAATCGTCGGCGCGGGTCTCCGATTGCCGATCGATCTGGTTGCCGGCGAAGCCGACGAACTGGCTGGGCTCCCGCAAGGGTGCGTCAAACAGGCGGAAGGGCATGGGGACTCAGAGCTTTATGGACACGGGTCAGCTTATAGCGCCGCCTTGATCGTTTCGGCAAACCGGCGGATCTCGGAATTACTGTAGGGTTCGCGCAGGCCATGTCCCCAGACCGGCCCCGGCCATGCCGGATCGCCTTCCGAGCGCGCGATGACGTGGATGTGCAGCTGCCGCACGATGTTGCCCAGCGCGCCGGTATTGATCTTGGTGCAGCCTGTCGCCTTCTTCAGCGCTTGCGCCACCATGTTGGTCTCGAAGGTCAGCATCGCCTGGTCGAGCGGCGTCAGGTCATGGATTTCCTCCACGCCCGGCCGCTGCGGCACCAGGATGAGCCATGGCCAGCGGCAGTCGTTCATCAGCCTGAGTTCGCACAGGCCGAGCCACATCAGCTGCTCGCTGTCCGCCTCCAGCCTGGCGTCGAGCGTGAATCCGGCCTTGAGGCCCGGCAGCATTGGCGTTTCCCTCACTTTTTTGGACTTTGCACCGTCTTTTTGACCGATGAACGCTAGAGCGGCTGCAGAGGGGCTGCAAGCGAATCATTGGCCGGTATTGCGGATTTGAAGACGCGCCCGCCAGTACGCCGCGCACGACCGGCGCCGCCGATTCCGCTCCGCCCTTGCATTTCATCGTCGAATTGCCGATATGGAGGCCGGGAGGTTGGTGGTGGACGATCCACTCGCCAACCGGGTCAGGTCCGGAAGGAAGCAGCCCTAACGAGCCCGGAACGGGTCATTGTTCCAGCCTCCCACCTCTTCGCCTTTCTTTCGCGACATTGACGGCGTCAAGCCGTGCGGGCGAAACTATGCGCAGGAAACGGCCGCCTTCCGTCGCGGTCCTGGGAGCTTTGACGGCGAATGAGCGAAGCCGGAAATTCGGGGGCGGAAAGCCTGGGGACAGGCAAGGCTGGCGCCTATCGCGTTCTGGCGCGCAAATACCGCCCTTCGAATTTCTCCGAGCTGATCGGCCAGGAACCGATGGTCCGCACGTTGACCAATGCCTTCGCCTCCGGCCGCATCGCCCAGGCCTGGATGCTGACCGGCGTCCGAGGTGTCGGCAAGACGACCACGGCCCGCATCCTGGCCCGGGCGCTGAACTACAAGACCGCCACCGTCGACCAGCCTTCGGTCGATCTTTCCATCCCCGGCGAGCATTGCCAGGCGATCATGGAAGGACGTCATGTCGATGTCATCGAGATGGACGCCGCCTCGCACACCGGCATCGACGACATCCGCGACATCATCGAGCGCGTGCGCTACGCGCCGGTCTCGGCCCGCTACAAGGTCTACATCATCGACGAAGTGCACATGCTCTCCACCCAGGCCTTCAACGGCCTGCTGAAGACGCTCGAAGAGCCGCCACCGCACGTCAAATTCATCTTCGCGACCACCGAGATCCGCAAGGTGCCGATCACAGTCCTGTCGCGCTGCCAGCGCTTCGACCTGAGACGCATCGATGCCGGCGCCCTGGTCGCGCACCTGTCAGCGATCTCCGCCAAGGAAGGCATTTCGGTCGACGACGACGCGCTGGCGATGATCGCGCGCGCCGCCGAAGGCTCGGCGCGCGATTCACTCTCCATCCTCGACCAGGCGATCGCCCATGGCAGCGGCGCGGTCAGCGCCGAGGCGGTGCGCGCCATGCTCGGCCTCGCCGACCGCGCCCGCATCGTCGACCTGTTCGAGCATGTCATGAAGGGCGACGTCGCGGCGGCATTGGCCGAATTCCGCGCCCAGTACGACACCGGCGCCGATCCGGCCGCGGTGCTGACCGACCTTGCCGAATTCAATCATCTCGTCACCAGGCTGCGCTTCGTGCCGACGGCCGCCGACGATGCTTCGCTGTCGGAGGATGAACGCCGGCGCGGCGGCGATTTCGCCAGGACGCTGTCGGTGCGCGTGCTGTCCAGGACATGGCAGATGCTGCTGAAGGGCATTCCCGAGGTGCAGTCTTCGAACCGGCCGGTGAGCGCTGCCGAGATGGTGCTGATCCGGCTCGCGCATGCTGCCGACCTGCCGACGCTGGACGAGGCGCTGAAGTCGCTGGAAGGCGCTTCGCCGGTTCCGAATGGCGCGCCGCGCGCCAACGGGGCCCCAGCAAGCCCGGGCAATGGCGGCGCAAGCGCCGTGGCGCAGGCGCGCATGCCTTCGGCCAGCGGCGGCTCGCAGACGATGCGGCTGGTCGAGGCGCAGCCCGTGCCTACTGCCTTCGTCCCGGCACCGGAACCGGTCGTCGAAGCGCCCGCTGTTCCGGTCAAGTCGCTGGCCGACATTGCCGCCCTTGCCGATTCCAATCGCGACATCGCCTTCAAGGTTTTGATCAAGCGCTGCGTGCGGCTGGTGCGCGTCGAGCCCGGCCGCCTCGACGTCAGCCTGACCGAAGACGCGCCGAAGATGCTGCTCAACGACCTGACCGCCAAGCTGCGCGCCTGGACAGGCCGCAACTGGCTGGTGTCGCTGTCGAAGGAAGATGGCGGCCAGACTCTTGCCGAGATGGAAACGACGAAGCGCGAGACCGCCTTCCTCGACGCCAAGAGCGACCCGACGGTCGCCGCCATCCTCGCCCGCTTCCCAGGCGCCAAGATCATTGACGTGCGCATTCCGGACATGCCGGAAGTGGAAGAGGCCGAGGCCGACCTGCCGGTCGAGCCGGCGGCCGATGACGACGAAATCTAGAGTATGATCCCGAAAAAGAGGGAACCGGTTTTCGGACAAGATCATGCTCCAACAAAGAACTGAAGAGGACATTGGGATGAAGGATCTGCTCGGCCTTATGGGCAAAGCGAAGGAAATGCAGGCCAAGTTCCAGGCCATGCAAGATGAGATCGCCACGCTCGAAGCAACCGGTCAGGCCGGCGGCGGCCTGGTCAGCGTGACACTGACCGGCAAGTTCGAGATGAAGGTGCTGAAGATCGATCCGTCGCTGTTCAAGGAGGACGAGGCCGAGATTCTCGAGGACCTAATTCTCGCCGCTCACAATGACGCCAAAAATAAGGTCGAGCAGGTCATGCAGGAAAAGACCAAGGCGCTCACGGCAGGCTTGCCGATCCCGCCTGGAATGAAATTGCCGTTCTGAGCCGGCTGCCGCCAGTTAATTGATTATGAATGGAAATCGGACACCGGGGTGGTTGTTAAGACATTCCCCGGCTTTGTTCACGAGGTCATTTCCAGCCATTCATAAAGTTTTACCTATGCTGCACGAATGCTAATCCTTTAGCCATCTTTTTGCCTTTAAGAGTCTCATTCTTGCCACATCTCGGGGCGGGCTGGCATCTGGAAATGAGGCTTTTTTGTTGATCGCGACGCGATGGAAGACGCCGCTGCTGTTGCTCGGCATTGTCACTTCCCCCTTGCTTCTGGCCGGCTGCAGCCAGACCACTTCGCACGGTATGTCGGTGGCCAAGCTGACCGATGCCATCACGCCGAGTTTCCTGAGCTCACGCTCTTACGGCGCCACGCCGAAGGACAGGGAGTGCCTCGAGCGGGCGATGTTCTTCGAATCCAACCGGTCGAGCCGCGACGGCATGATCGCCGTCGGCACCGTCGTCATGAACCGTTTGCGCTCGGGCCAGCACGGCAGCACGATTTGCGAGGTCGTCGGCGAGAAAGGCCAGTTCGCGCCCGGCGTGATGACCCGGCCGATGAATTCGAAGGCGATGCCCGACGTCGAGGAGGCCGCCGACGCCGTGCTCAAGGGCGAGCGCAAGGCCAAGCTCAAGAACACCATGTTCTTCCACACCGCGGGCCTGCGCTTCCCCTACAAGAACATGCACTACACGATGGTCGCCGGCGGCAATGCCTTCTACGAGAAGCGCGGCCGCAACTGGCAGCCGCTGCCGGACGAGCCGATGGTCGCCGTAGCCTCGGCCACGCCGCGCCAGGCGGCGCCTGCTACCGCCCCGGTGCTCGTGGCGTCCGCGGAGCCGGTGGTCAAGACGATCG
>NZ_RZSG01000182.1:0-9135 GCF_003997725.1 Mesorhizobium sp. M4A.F.Ca.ET.050.02.1.1 | reverse complement strand
CCCGCCGCGCCGGATTCGATCTTGCCGGCGGAAGATGGCGTCCTTACGCCGCTAGCTGACCGGCCAGCGCCCGCTCAATGAGCGCCCGCGTCTCGGCGATGCCGTAGAGCGCGGCGAAGGAGCCGAAACGCGGTCCGCGCTCCTGCCCGATCAGCACCTGGTAGATCATCTGGAAGAAGGCGACGGAAACACCCGGCCCGCCTTCGGGACTCTGCTTGGAATGATCCTGATAGCGATCGATCCGGCGCGCCACGTTGAGCGCCGCGTTCTGGATCGCCTCGCCGTCGGCGCCCTGCGGCAGCGCGCCGAGCGCGTCGGAAAGCTTCGCCAGTGCATCGCGCTCTACCTCGTCGGCGGCGCGGAAAACTTTGGTCGGCTTCACGAAATCGTCGAAGTAGCGGATCGCGTAGCCCGTCAACCGATCAAGCTCAGGATGCGTCGTCGGCGTCACGCCCGGCGCGTGTCGAGAGATGAAGCCCCACAGCACTGCCTTGTCATGCGCGTTCGAGGCGCTGACCAGGTTGAGCAGCAGCGCGAACGGCACCGGCAGGTCGATGGCCGGCGGGTTGCCGTCATGCATGTGCCAGACCGGATTACCGAGCCGCTCCTTCCAGTCCTGCCGGGAGTAGGCGCCGAGGAAGCTGTAATATTCGTCGACTGCCTTCGGGATGACGTCGAAATAGAGCTTCTTGGCCTGCCGCGGCCGCTGGTACATGTATAGCCCGAGGCTCTCGGTCGGAGCATAAGTCAGCCATTCGTCGATGGTCAGTCCGTTGCCCTTCGACTTCGAGATCTTCTGGCCGTTCTCGTCGAGGAACAACTCGTAGACGAAATGCTCCGGCGCGCGTCCGCCGAGGATGTTGCAGATGCGGTCGTAGATCACCGCATTGGTCTGGTGATCCTTGCCGAACATCTCGAAATCGACGCCGAGCGCGGCCCAGCGCATGCCGAAATCCGGCTTCCACTGCAGCTTGACCTTGCCGCCCCTGATCGAGAGCGTGGTCTCGGTGCCTTCGTCATCGAAGGTGACGGTGCCGGCTTTTGCGTCGACATGCTTCATCGGCACATAGAGCACGCGGCCGCTCTTCGGCGAGATCGGCAGGAACGGGCTATAGGTCGCCTGGCGCTCTTCGCCCAGCGTCGGCAGCATCACCGCCATGATCTCGTCATAGCGCTCGGCGGCGCGCAGCAGCACCTCGTCGAAGCGGCCTGACTTGTAGTACTGCGTCGCGCTGGCGAACTCGTAGTCGAAGCCGAACGTGTCGAGGAAGCGGCACAGCATTGCGTTGTTGTGGTCGGCGAAGCTGGCATAGTCGCCCCCGAACGGGTTGGGCACCGACGTAAGCGGCATGTGCAGGTACGGCCCCAGCGCGTCGCGATCCGGCACGTTGTCGGGGATCTTGCGCATGCCGTCCATGTCGTCGGAGAAGCAGAGCAGCTTGGTCTTGACCTTGTCTTCGGTCAGCACCCGGAAGGCATGCCGCACCATGGTCGTGCGCGCCACTTCGCCGAACGTGCCGATATGCGGCAGGCCGGACGGGCCGTAGCCGGTTTCGAACAGCACCGTCTCGGGAAAGTCGGCGTCCTTGTAGCGCGCGATGATCTTTTTGGCTTCCTCGAACGGCCAGGCCTTGCTTTCGGCAGCCGCCGCCAGCATCTCGGGATTAAGATCGATGGTGTTTGATCCCGTCATATCACTGCTTCCACGTCATGTGCCGGCCTTCGCGACAAGTAGGTTTTCAACCGGTCTCTAGGCGTCACTAGCCGGAGCGTCAACGATTTGCGGTGGTTTTCCTTGCGGCGCCCACGTGGCGACCCTACCTTCGGGCCTATCATCATGGAGTCTTGAATGCCTTTGACGCCACACGAAGCCCTGATCTACCTCATGGTCATCACTTCGGCTTCCGACCGCGACATGACCGATGTCGAGCTTGCACGCATCGGCGACGTCGTCCGTTCATGGCCGGTGTTTGTGGATTTCAACCAGGACAGGCTGGTGGCGGTTGCCCAGGCCTGCCAGAAGGCTTTGCACGACGAGGACGGGCTGGAAGGCGTGCTCGAACTCGTTGCAGGGGCGCTGCCGGAGCGGCTGCGCGACACCGCCTATGCCGCCGCTTTCGAGGTCGCCGCCGTTGATCTCGAAATGCGCATGGAGGAGGTGCGAGTGCTGCAGCTCATCCGCCTCAAGCTCGATCTCGACACGCTGACTGTCGCGGCTATCGCCCGCGCGGCCAAGGCGCGCCTGCGCACACTCACCTAGGCTTTGTTGATATTCAGGTGAGGCCGGCCTGCAAATGGCGGTTTCCTGCGCTTCCGGTGCTCACGTACTTTTAGTCCGCTCCGATTCTCGGAACCCACCACTTCGGCTCGTCCTGACCTGAATCTCAGCAAACCCTGGCCGTGCTGCAGTCCTCAGAAGAAGCTGACCGGAAAATAGCGCAGATAGAATTCGGCGAAGGTGCCCTTCACCGAAATCTCCTGCAGTGCATAGTCCATGGCCGCCGCCAGCGCCGGATCGCCGGCCCTCGTGGCGATCGCCATGCCCGAGCCCAGATATTCGGGCGCCAGGTACGGCCCGCCGGCGAAGCGGCAGCAGCCGGCCGCGTCGGTGCCGCCTAGCCAAAAGGCAAAGCGCATGCCGTCGCCGAAGGCGGCATCGATCTTGCCGGCCTTGAGGTCCCCGTAGAGCGTTTCCGGCGTGTCGAAGGGGACGACCTGGACGGTGCCGAAATAGTCGCGCAGCATCTTTTCATGCGCCGAGCCGGCAACGACGCCGACGCGCTTGCTGCGTAGCTTGTCGAGGATCGGTTCGGTAAAGGCCTTCGCCTTCGGCATGATGAAGCGCGCCGGAAACTGCAGGTACGATCGCGAGAAGGCGTATTTGGACCGCGTTTCAGCTGTCGCGGCGATGCCGGCGATGATCGCCTCGCCTTCGCCCTTCTGCAGCGCCTCGTCGAGCTCGCCCCAGGGCAGCGCCTGGATCTGGCACTTCTCGGCGATGCCGAGCTCGGCGCAGATCGCCCGTGCCAGGTCGACATGGAAACCGGACAGCCTGCCGCCGCCATCCAGGAAGTTGAACGGCGGGAAATCGGTGGTGGTGAGGAATCTGAGGCGCGGCAGCGCCGAGAGGTCCGGCTTCGGCAGCCGCTCCTTGGCGTCCCAGAGCACCGGCACCTGCGGCTCGGCGGCAAATGTCATGCCGGCAAAAGACTGCGCCGCCACCAGCATCGACAGGGCGATAACTATCCGCCGCAATGTCACAAGAAGACTCCGCCCAGTCATGTCTTTGGGCTTTTCGTACGAAAATCACGCCGGCACAATGGTTTTTGATTTCAACCTGTGAATTTAAGCGTATGGTTTAGGGAGTTTGCAAATAGCTCCGCGGTGCCGGCTGAAAGGGGGGCAATCGGCCGGTCACGAAAGCGGAGCAGCTTTGCAATCCGGGGTTGATGGCGAAGCGCGGGTCAGGCATCTACCATCGATCTCTGATGCGGAAGGCAACATGGGGTAGATGTTGCGATGGGTCATTTTGATCGCACACTGGAATACATCGATCAGCTGCAGCACGCCAACACGGCGGCCGCGGTTTGTGAAAGGCTGCTTGGCGTCACGTCGAACTTCGGCCTGACGGCGTTGATGGCTGGAACGGTTCCGCATCCGGGCACACCGCGCGGCCAGCAGAAGGACCACGTCCTGCTCTGCGACTGGCCGGGCGAGTGGCTGGAGCGCTATGTGGCGCGCAACTACGTCGATCACGATCCCGTCGTCAGTCACATGAAGCAGCTTCAGGCGCCGTTCCAGTGGCGGGAGGCTTCGGAAGGCATCCGCATCGACAAGAGCAGCGGCGAGGTGATGGGCGACGCCAGGGAGTTCAAGCTGCGCGACGGCCTGGCTTTTCCGCTGATCACGCTCGACGGCCAGATCGTCATGGTGTCGCTGGGCGGCGAGGCTGTTGAATTGTCCGAGTCGGAGTTCGGAATCGTGTCGCTGGTGGCGACCTATGCGATCGGCCGCGCCATGCAAATTCACACCATGGCCGCCAAGACCATCGATCATATTGAATTGACTCCGCGCGAACGCGAATGCCTGCAATGGGCCGCCGTCGGCAAGTCCGAATGGGAAATATCTCAAATTCTAGGCATCTCAGAACACACTTCCGAGAAACACCTTCTTAACGCCAAAAGCAAACTCGGTGCCGTCAACAGGGTGCAAGCCGTCGCGGAAGCGATTAGGCGCGGCTATATTAGCTAGGTCGGCCGTGCCGGCCTAGAAATTCTTGCCTACGCGATCGCGTAATTTTTTCGGGAATGCCCGGCCGTATCTTCCTTTTTGGACACAGGAGACGGCTAATGCTTTTTTCCCTAACAACCCAGGAATTGATGGAGCGCCCCGACCTTTGGGAAGCCGTCCACCGGTTGCGCTACAAGATCTTCGTCGAGGAGATGGGCTGGACCGATCTCGAACGCCCGGACGGCCTCGAGATCGACCAGTTCGACCATGACGAGGCGGTGCACCAGCTCGTCATCCGCAACGGCGAGCTTGCCGGCTATCAGCGGATGTTGCCGACGACCCGGGCCCATCTCCTGACCGAGGTGCTGCAGGATCTCTATGAAGGCACGCCGCCCTCGGGGCCTCGCATCTGGGAGCTGACGCGCTATGCCGTGGCGCCGGGCTTCCGCGATGGCAAGCGCGGCGTGTCGACGGTCGGCACCGAGCTGATCGCCGGCTTCGTCGAATGGGGACTCAAGCGCAACGTCAACCAGGTCATCATCGAGTTTGAGCCGATGTGGGTCCTGCGCGCGCTGCAACTGCATTTCCTGGCGACCCCGCTTGGCTACCAGCGTACCTACGGCAATCAACAGGTCGTGGCCACGCTGCTCACCTTCACCGAACACACATTGGACGTGGTGCGCGCGCGCCGCAATCATTTCGCCCCTGTGCTGGCCAGGGGCTATCCCGACAGGCTCGGCCTGCGGCAGGCATCGTGATTGGAGTTTGTTATGAGTATCCACCCGCAACCAGAATTACGCGGCCACACGCTGGTCGTCACTGTCTCCTCGCATGATGGCCGGCCGGTCCTGGACAGGCGCGCCTATGCCAGCCTGGCCAGGACCTTCCACGAAGCCGCCGTCAACGATGACGTGCGCGTCGTCGTGCTGCGCGGCCTGGCAGGCTGCTTCTGCCTTGGCGGCGATTTCTCCGAGTTCCTCGACGCCACCAAGCATCGAGAGCTGATCGCCGCCGTCACCGACATGTTCCGCACGCTGGCCACCTTTCCGAAACCGGTGCTCGCCTGCGTCGACGGCGATGCCGTCGGTGTCGGCTGCACCATCCTGTTCCACTGCGACATGGTCATCGCCTCGAGCGCAAGCACGTTCCGGGTGCCGTTTGTCGATTTCGGCCTGGTGCCGGACGCGGCAACCAGCATCCTGGCGCCGCAGAAGCTCGGCTATGCCGGGGCCTTCCGCTTCTTCTGCCTGGGCGACACCCTTCATGCCGAGGACGCCAAGGCGCTCGGGCTGGTCGGCGAGATCGTCGCCGACGGCAGCGCCGAGGACGCGGCCCTTCTCAGGGCAAGGCAGCTTGCCAAGAAGCCGGTCGCAGCCCTCCTGCAGACGCGCGGCCTGCTCAAGGGCGACACCAACGCGCTCTGCGACCGCATCGACCAGGAGATATCGCTGTTCCAGCAGGCGCTGCAGGACGACACCACCCTGAAGCGGCTGCAGCGCATCGCCCGGCTGGCGGCCTAGAGCATGATGCCGAAAAGTGTGACGCGGTTTTCGGACGACATCATGCTCTATCTCTTTGATTTAGAGCCGGATTCAGATTTCAGGTCGATTCGACCTGAAATCATCCGGCTCTAGGACCGCCAGCCCCGTATCGTCGGCGAAATGGGACCTACTTCTCCAGGAATGATGGCCCTTCGCCGATGATCTTCTTGTCTTCCTTGCCGACGATTTCGAGGTCGCGCCCGTCATAGGGCAGCGACGACAGGATGCGCCTGATCACAGCCAGCCGCGCCCGTCGCTTGTCGTTGGCCCGCACGACGATCCAGGGCGCGAACTCCTTGTGCGTGCGTTCGACCATGAGGTCGCGCGCCTTCGTGTAGTCGTCCCATTTGTTGATGCCTGCGACGTCGATCGGCGAGAACTTCCAGTTCTTCAGCGGGCTCCAGCGGCGGTCGTGGAAACGTTCGAGCTGGGTTTCACGGCCGATGTTCAGCCAGAATTTGAAGAAGTGGATGCCTTCGTTGCAGATCATCCGCTCGAAATGCGGCGTCTCGTCGAGGAATTTCTCGTGCTGCTCGGGCGTGCAGAAGCCCATCACCGGCTCGACCCCGCCGCGGTTGTACCAAGAACGGTCGAAGGTCACGAATTCACCCGATGTCGGGAAATGGGCGACATAGCGCTGGTAATACCACTGTCCGAGCTCGGTCGGCGTCGGCTTTGTCAGCGCCACATTGCGCGCGGTGCGCGGGTTCATGTACTGGCGCAGCACGAAGATCGTGCCGCCCTTGCCGGCGGCGTCACGGCCCTCGAACAGCGCCATCACCCGCTTGCCGGTCGCCTGCAGCCAGGCCTGCGCCTTGACCAGCTCGATCTGCAACTGCTCGAGCGTCGCGTCATATTCCTCGCTCTTCATCTTCTTGTCGTAGGGATAGCCGCCGGCGGTCAGCTTGTTGTCCTCGATCCAGTCGGGAAGCACCGGATTCTCGATGTCGAACTCCCGCTCCTTGCCGTCGACCGTGATTTTCAGCGGACCCTGTGCCGGTGCCGGGGCGGGACTTGCCTTGGCTTTTTTCATCGAGACGAACCTTTCCAGCTTGCGGACTCATGCTATTGGGAGCCTCAACGGCGCCGCGCCCCGGTTTGGATGCGCAAATGACGCTGTAGCACTCCAGGCCGGTCCAGCGGAAGTTTTCGCGACCGGCGACGGGGAAGAGGCATGGGGCGCGAGCGCGCGAATGGCTGAGCTGAACGCGGAGCAGAAGGGCACGGCGCAACCGGTGGCCGTCCGGCTGTGGGGGAGTCGCTGGCTGCTTGCCGCCGGCATCGTCGCGGTTTTCGCCGTCTATGGCCTTGCCGGCATTTCGGCCTATGTGCTCGTGGCGGCGACTGCCCTGCTGGTGGCGGCGGCGCTGTTGCCGTCGGGCGCCCCGCGCCGGTCAACTGAGGACGCAGCGGCAATAGAAGCAGGCGGCTTGCAGCGGCTTTCTGGCGAATACCTTGCGGCCGCTGTCGCCGATCCGCTGATCATCTTCGACCGCACCGCCACTATCGTCCACGCCAACGCCGCCGCTTTCGCCGCCTTTGGCGGCCTTGCGCCGGGCATGTCGCTGTCGCTGAAATTCCGCGCCCCCGAAATGCAGGCCTTGCTGGACAGCGTCCTGTCGGGGACCGTCGCATCCGACATGGTCGACTACACCGAGAAGCTGCCGGTCGAACGGGCCTATCGTGTCAGCGCATCCTCTGTCGGCCATGCCACCGACCTCTATGTGCTGGTGTTCAAGGACCAGAGCGAGGCGCGCCGGATCGACAGGATGCGCGCCGATTTCATCGCCAATGCCAGCCATGAGTTGCGCACGCCGCTTGCCTCGATCTCGGGCTTCATCGAGACGCTGCGCGGGCCGGCCCGCGGCGATCCGGCGGCGCGCGACCAGTTCCTGCAGATCATGCAGAACCAGACCGGCCGCATGGCCCGCCTGATCGACGATCTCCTGTCGCTGTCGCGGCTGGAGATGAAGCCCTACCTGAAGCCGGGAACCGAGGTCGATCTTCGCCAGACCATCGACAGCGTCATCGACTCGCTGGCGCCTCTTGCGCGTGAGAACAGCGTCGTCATCGAGCGCGACTTCGTCGACGGGCCGCTAGACGTGCCGGGCGACCGTGACGAGCTTTTCCAGGTCTTCGAGAACCTCCTGGAAAACGCCTGCAAGTACGGCCAGTCGGGCGGGCGTGTCACGGTGTCGATCGCCCGCGACGGGACCGGCCCCGAGCCGGGCATCGACGTCACCATCAGGGACTACGGCCCGGGCATCCCCGAAGAACACATTCCGCGCATCACCGAGCGCTTCTACCGCGTCGACGTCGAAAGCAGCCGCACCCAGAAGGGCACCGGCCTTGGCCTGTCGATCGTCAAGCACATACTGACGCGCCACAATGCCAGGCTGTCGATCAAGTCGGAAGTCGGCAAAGGCGCGGCGTTCTCGGTCCATTTGCCAGCGCGCTGAGTCAGTACTATTTGCTAACTGGCTGTTTCTTCTTTCTGTCATCCGGCTGGCGTATCAGCGGGAGATTGAGGAAGCGACTCGGTCAAAAAGACCCCGGGAAGGCATTCGTTCATGCAGTCCGTGCATATCATCAGTGCCTATGACGAAGAGCTGAAATACCTGTCGAAGCGCATCGCTGCGATGGGCGGCCATGCCGAGCGCATGGTCGAGCAGGCGATCACCGCCTTGGTCAATGCCGATCCCGGCCTCGCCCAGAAGGTCATCCGGGACGATCAGGCCCTCGACGAAGGGCAGCGCGAGATCGACGACAAGGCGATCGTCATCATCGCCAGACGCCAGCCAATGGCGACGGACCTGCGCGAGATCGTCGGCGCGATCCGCATCTCCGCCGACATCGAGCGCGTCGGCGACCTCGGCAAGAACGTCGCCAAGCGGGTGGCGGCCGTCATCGACGGACGCCAGCCGACCAGCCTGTACCGGGGCCTCGAGGCCCTGGCCGACCTGGCGCTGACGCAGCTGAAGGAAGTGCTCGACGTCTACGCCTCGCGCTCGGTGGAAAAGATCGGCTTCGTGCGCGATCGCGACGACCAGATCGACGCCATGTATACCTCGCTGTTTCGCGAGCTTTTGACCTACATGATGGAAGATCCGCGCAACATCACGCCCTGCACGCATCTTTTGTTCTGCGCCAAGAACATCGAGCGCATCGGTGACCACGCCACCAACATCGCCGAGACCATCTACTACATCGTCACCGGCGACCAGATGCCGGCCGAGCGGCCGAAGGGTGACAAGACGGACAAGATCGCTGTTCCCGGCACGCTGCCGGTGAAGTGAACGATGGCCTCTCGAACGCCGTGCTAATTTAGGCTAAGCTCCCGCGAACGTTCCTGAATCCTGATCAG
>NZ_RZSG01000181.1:0-9195 GCF_003997725.1 Mesorhizobium sp. M4A.F.Ca.ET.050.02.1.1 | reverse complement strand
CTGAAGGGCTCGCTGGCCGTTTCGGCCATCGCCGCCACGGTCAGCCCGCTGGCGCTCGTCGCCGCCGACGATGCCCGCGCCGCAGAAGCCTCGGCTTTCAAGTTCGACGAGCTCGAGGCCGGCATCGACGACAAGCACCATGTCGCACCGGGTTACAACGCCGATGTGCTCTTGCGCTGGGGCGACCCGCTGTTTGCCGACTCGCCGGAATTCGACCCGGTAAAGCAGTCGGCCGAGGCCCAGGCAAAACAGTTCGGCTACAACAACGACTATATCGGCTATATCCCGATCGACGGCTCGGCCGAGCATGGTCTGCTGGTGGTCAACCACGAATACACCAACCCGCATCTGATGTTCCCGGGCATCGTCAAGATCGTCGACAAGGACGGCAAGAAGGCCGCAGAGACAGCGCCTCTCAGCAAGGAGCAGGTCGATGTCGAGATGGCGGCGCATGGCGGCACCATCGTCGAGATCCGCAAGGACGGGGGCAAGTGGCAGGTGGTGCGCGACGGCAAGCTCAACCGGCGGATCACCTCCAACACCGAGATGGCGCTGTCGGGTCCGGCCGCCGGCCATGATCGCCTCAAGACCAACGCCGATCCCTCCGGCACCAAGGTCGTCGGCACCTTCAACAATTGCGCCGGCGGTGTCACCCCATGGGGCACCTATGTCATGGCCGAGGAGAACATCCATGGCTATTTCACCGGCGAGCTGCCGGAAGGCCACAAGGAAGCGGCCAACTACAAGCGCCTCGGCATCCCGGAAGGCGCCTATGAATGGGGCACGCATTACGACCGCTTCGACCTTGCCAAGGAGCCGAACGAGCCCAACCGCTTCGGCTGGATCGTCGAGGTCGACGTCAATGATCCGAATTCGGTGCCGCGCAAGCGCACGGCCATGGGCCGCTTCAAGCATGAGGGCGCGGAATCGATCGTCGCCAAGGACGGCCGCGTCGTCTTCTATCTCGGCGACGACGAGCGTTTCGACTATGTCTATAAATTTGTCACCACGGGCAAATTCAATCCCAACGACCTCGCGGCCAACAAGGACCTGCTCGACGACGGCACGCTGCATGTCGCCAAATTCGCCGAGGATGGCACCGTCGAATGGATGCCGATCGTGTTCGGCCAGGGGCCGCTCACCGCTGAGAATGGCTTTACCGGCCAGGCCGACGTGCTGATCGAGACGCGCCGCGCCGCCGACCTGCTCGGCGCCACCAAGATGGACCGTCCCGAGGACATCCAGCCGAACGGCGCCAACGGCAAGGTCTATGTCATGCTGACCAACAATTCCAAGCGCAAGCCCGAACAGGTCGACGCCGCCAATCCGCGCGCGGCGAACGCCTTCGGGCATATCATCGAGATCGTCGAGGACGGCGGCGACTTCACTGCCGCCAAGGGTAAGTGGGAAGTGATGCTGAAATGCGGCGATCCTTCGGTGGCCGACGTCGGCGCCACCTTCTCGACCGCGACCACCGCCAACGGCTGGTTCGGCATGCCGGACAATTGCGCCGTCGATTCGGCCGGCCGCTTGTGGGTCGCCACCGACGGCCAGGGCCCGAAGGCCACCGGCCGTACCGACGGCCTGTGGGCGGTCGACACCGAGGGCGCCGCGCGGGCGACCTCAAAACTGTTCTTCCGCGTGCCGATCGGCGCCGAGATGTGCGGCCCGCTGTTCGCGCCGGACGATCAGACCGCCTTCGTCGCCGTCCAGCATCCGGGCGACGGCGGCGAGGACTGGGAAGCCTTCGGCCGCCCCTCCTACTATGAGGACCTGTCGACCCGCTGGCCCGACTTCAAGCCCGACATGCCGGTCCGGCCGTCGGTGGTCGCGATCACCAAACAGGGCGGCGGCAAGATCGCGGTCTGACACACGGCAGTCCGCAGAGACTGCACAAGCGCTGGAGGGATCTCGGCACCCCGAGATCCCTCCTTTCCATTTCAGGTGTCGGTCAAGCTTCGGGAAAGATTGGCAATTTATGCGTGGCGCCCTAGGTCCTTGTAAGGAGACCGCCATGCCAAAGTCTGTTTATGACCGTGGCCTGCTCAGGCCTGCCGACATCGCCAGGCTGCAGCGCGTCTTTGACGAGGCCTGCCAGCGGCGCCAAGCGCATCCCGATTCCGCCGAAGCGCGGGAAATCGCCCTGACCCTGCTTGCCCTGCACAATGCCGGCATGGTCGAAGAGGACATGCTGATGGAAGCCGTCGGTTTCCGGCGGCTTGAGCCAAGGTCGGCCTAGAGCAATTCCAGGAAAAGTGTGAGCGGTTTTCCGTTCGGAATTGCGTCAAAACAAAGAGATAGAGCAGTTCGCCGTTTCCGTGAAACGGTGAAACGCTCTAGGTCCGCGACAATGGCCGCGCGCGTGGCCCTATTCGGCGTGCTGAAGCACCGCCATGTTCATCATGCTTCTCAACCGGAAGCCGATGGACTCGTAAAGTCCTATGGCCGCGACATTGCTGGCATAAGCGTGGAGATAGGGGATTTCGCCCCGCGTCATGATCCGGTTTGCCACGAACAGGGACAGCAGCCTCCCAGACCGCCGCCGCGGAAATCTGGATGCGAGCACACACCGCTGACCTCGGTGTAGCCGGGCTGCTTCATGCGCTCGCCTGCCATCGCAACGAGCCTGCCTTCGATCTTCACGCCCCAGAAAGCGCCGAGCCTCAAGGCCTCCAGCGTGAATGGGCCGGGCCTGGTGAGCGCTGCCAGGGCGAGCATCTCGGCGGCATCGTCCTGCGTCAGCCTTTGTATGCGCTCGTCCGACACGGCCTGCACCGGATGCTCGGCAATCATCTGGACCAGGGACGCGGTTGAAATCGCACAGAGCGCCGCGGGCAGGACGATTGCGTCCGCCTGGACCACGAAGGAGCTTTCGCGTGGTGGAATAAGCTTGGCCAGCGCCTCAAGGCTTTCCTTGTCGTCCACGGCCGTCGCGGAGAACGGAACGATTGACGGCATGTATCGCCTGGCGAGGTTGTCGCCTTGCGCGAAGGCCTGATGCCGCGTCGCGAGAGCGCTCCAGATGGGACGGTCGAGCACGTGTTTCATGGCACGGCGCCTTCGGCTTCCTTGATGCGACGATGCAGCGGCGCTGCGTCGAGGCCGTCCTCGATGGCGGCCAGTTGCTCGAGCAGTGGCCCGGATAGATCGGCGCACAGATCCTGGACGGCGCCCTCGATGCGCGGCCAGACCTCGCGCTTCGCGATGTCGACTAGCCGACGGCCGTTTCGGCTGAGGGAGACGATCCTGCGGCGCTTATCGTCGCTCGACGGGCTGGTTTCGACCAGCCCCAACACTGCGAGTTGCGCTACGCTTCGCGTGACGCCCGGCTGCGCCACCCCCAGCGACTGCGCCAGCTCGCCGACCGGCAAGGGTCCCAGCCGGTCGAGCGCTGCCAGCAGCGGATATTGGCTCGACGGGACCCGGACCTCCAGGCGGTCGAGCACGCGCTGCGTGTCCGCCTGCAGTTGCTCGCCGATGCGCTTCAGCCTGCTGCCAAGGCACAGGAAGCCGAGGGAACGCATGATGTCTTCCATGGCCATCCGTCCACGACAAATGATAACAAGATATATAACACTGCATGGAAAGTCAAAAGCCACCGCGGCGAAGATGCTCATTCGACCGAGATTTCCCCTTCTGTCGGCGACGGTTGCATCCTATATGGCGGTTGCGCGATATGATCGGTAGTCAGTCGCGCCAAGCGACTGATTCGAGGCCCGTGGGCTGGCGGGTCTCTTTTTTCGGCATGCGAAAGCCCGGCCAATGCCCTCCCTGCGCATCTACATCGACAGCCTTCTCGAAGGCGCCGCGCCCAAGGTCCCGCGGCGCGAGCTGTCGCATCTGGAGCGCCTGGAGCTGGTGCGCCGGCATGGCGACTTCTCGCTCGCCTATTCCACCGCCGTGCAGCAGAAACTGTCCTATTTCAGCGACGGCGATGGCTACATCGCCTTCGGCACCAAGATGAAGCACCATTTCGCGCTCGGCGATCCGGTGGTGCATCCGTCTGACCGCCTCGGCTATATCAGGCGCTTCGTCGAGGCCGCCGGCGGTCCCTGGTTCGTGCAGATCGGCGCCGAAACCGCGCGGGTGCTGGCCGGGCTCGGCTATCAGGTCAACCGCCTGGGCATCGACACCAGGCTCGTCCTGCCCGCGCATGATTTCTCCGGCAAGCGCAACGAGACGGTGCGCTATTCCGAACGCTGGCTTTCGAAGAAGGGCTATTCCTTCGCGGAGGACAGGCGCAACATCTTCCTCGACGAGATCGCCCGGCTGTCGGAGAACTGGCGCGGCGAACGTATCGTCAAACGCTGGGAGATGGGCTTCCTCAACCGGCCCTTCGCCGACCATCTCGGCACCGACATGCGCCGTTTCGTGCTGCATGGGCCGGATGGCGAGCTGGTCGCCCTGCTCGATTTCGATCCGCTGTTCAGCGACGGCAAGGTCATCGGCTACACCACCGCCTTCAAGCGCAAGCACATCGACGCCACGCCGCACGCCGAGATCGGCCTGACCAAGTTCGCCGTCGATCGTTTTCGCGAGGAAGGCATCTCCGTCGTCACGCTGGGTCTGTCGCCGCTGGTCGACATCGAAGCCAGCGGCTTTGCCGAATCGAGCTTCTGGCGCAGCACCTTCCAGCGCGCCTACGGCTCCGCCTGGGTCAATCGCTCCAAGTTCAATTTGCAGGGCCAGGCGGCCTTCAAACGCCGTTTCCACGGCCAGGAACAGCCGACCTATGTCGCCTTCCGCAAGGGGACTTTGGTCGAGATGCTCGGTCTGCTGCGGCTGGTGAAAGCCATCTGACCCCGATCGGCCGATTAGTTCCTCAACCGATAGCCGGTGCGGAAGATCCAGGCCACGATCGCGATGCAGACGGCCAAAAACACCACAGTCATGCCGAGGCTGATGCCAACCGAGACATCCGACTTGCCGTAAAAGCTCCAGCGGAACCCGCTGATCAGGTAGACGACCGGGTTGAACAGCGTCACCGTGCGCCAAATGCCGGGCAGCATGTTGATCGAATAGAAGCTGCCGCCGAGGAAAGTCAGCGGCGTGATGATCAAGAGCGGCACCAGCTGCAACTGCTCGAAGCTTTTCGCCCAGATGCCGATGATGAAGCCGAACAGGCTGAAAGTCACCGCCGTCAGCACCAGGAAGGCGATCATCCAGAACGGATGCTCGATATGGAGCGGCACGAACAGCGAAGCGGTGGCCAGGATGATCAGGCCGAGGATGATGGACTTGGTCGCCGCACCCCCGACATAGGCCAGCACGATCTCCAGGTAGGAAACCGGCGCCGAGAGCAGCTCGTAGATCGAACCGACGAATTTCGGGAAGTAGATGGCGAAGGAGGCGTTCGAGATCGACTGGGTCAGCAGCGACAGCATGATCAGCCCCGGCACGATGAAGGCGCCGTAGCTGATGCCGTCGATCTCGGTGATGCGCGAGCCGATGGCTGAGCCGAAGACGACGAAATAGAGCGAGGTCGACAGCACCGGCGAGATGATGCTCTGCAGCACGGTGCGCAGCGCGCGCGCCATCTCCACCCGGTAGATCGCCCATACCGCACGAAGGTTCATGGCTCTTGCCTCAACAGATTGACGAAGATCTCCTCCAGCGAGCTGTTCTCCGTCTCGATGTCGCGGAACTGAATGCCGGCCGCCTCGATGTCGCGGATCAGCGAGGCGACGCCCGGCCGGTCGCTCTGGTTGTCGTAGGTGTAGGTCAATTGTCCGCCGTCGGGCGACAGTTCCAGCGCGTAGCGCGAGAAACTCTCCGGTATCGCGCCGAGCGGACTGCGCAGCTCCAGCAGCAGCCGCTTGCGGCCGAGCTTGCGCATCAGCTCGGCCTTGTCGTCGACCAGCACGATCTCGCCGCGGTTGATGACGCCGACGCGGTCGGCCATCGCCTCGGCTTCCTCGATGTAATGCGTTGTGAGGATGATGGTCACGCCGTCCTCGCGCAGCCGGCGCACCATCGCCCACATGTCCTGGCGCAGTTCGACGTCGACGCCGGCCGTTGGCTCGTCGAGGAACAGCACGCGCGGCTCGTGTGAAAGCGCCTTGGCGATCATCAGCCGGCGCTTCATGCCGCCTGACAGCGTGATCGCCTTGGCGTCCTTCTTCTCCCACAGCGAAAGGTCGCGCAGCACCTTCTCGACAAAGGCATGGTTGGCCGGCCTGCCGAACAGGCCGCGGCTGTAGTTGACCGTCGCCCAGACGGTCTCGAAGGCGTCGATGGTCAGTTCCTGCGGCACCAGCCCGATCAGGCTGCGTGCGGCGCGGTAGTCGCGCGCAATGTCGTGGCCGTCGACCATGACCGTGCCGGAAGAGCGGTTGACGATGCCGCAGACGATCGAGATCAGCGTCGTCTTGCCGGCACCATTCGGCCCGAGCAGCGCGAAGATCTCGCCGCGCTCGATGTCGAGGTTGATTTCCTTCAAGGCCTTGAAACCGGTGGCGTAGGTCTTGGTCACCCCGGAGATGGAAATGATTGACGGCATGGTCTGAAAACGGCTGCTTGAAAGGAGCGGGAGGATTTTATTGCGCTGAATGTCGGTGCGCTCAGCCGGAAGTCAATGCCGCTCCTGACATTTCTGGACAATCATTCCCCTGAAGCTTTCCCCCAAAGTGCTGCGACAACGCGCCCCGCGTGGCGCCACGCCGCTTTGACCGGACCGCGTCAGCGCCCTATTCTGTGAGCCATAAGCAGCAGCCGGAGTCGCCCATGGACCCGCTCATCCTGTCGCGCATCCAGTTCGGCGCGAATATTTCGTTCCATATCCTGTTTCCGGCAATCACCATTGCACTTGGCTGGGTGCTGCTGTTCTTCAAGCTGCGTTACAACAGGACCGGCGATTCCGCCTGGATGCGCGCCTATTTCACCTGGGTGAAGGTGTTCGCTTTGTCCTTCGCCATGGGCGTGGTCTCGGGCGTCACCATGAGCTTCCAGTTCGGCACCAACTGGCCGGGCTACATGGAGACCGTCGGCAACATCGCCGGCCCGTTGCTGGCCTATGAGATCCTCACCGCCTTCTTCCTCGAGGCGGCCTTCCTCGGCATCATGCTGTTCGGCTTTCGCCGCGTGTCCAACCGCATCCACACGCTGGCCACCGTACTGGTCGCCGGCGGCACCACCGTCTCGGCCTTCTGGATCATCGCGCTCAATTCCTGGATGCAGACGCCGGCCGGCTTCGAGACGCGCGACGGCAAGGCGCATGCCGTCGACTGGTGGGCGATCGTCTTCAACCCTTCGATGCCTTACCGGCTCGTCCACATGCTGCTCGCCTCGGGGCTGACCGTCTCCTTCCTCATCGCCGGCCTGTCGGCGCTGCGCTATCTCACCGGCGACCGCTCGGAATCGATGTGGAAGGCGCTGCGCACCGGCGTCTTCACCGCCGCCATCCTGATCCCGGTCCAGATCTTCGCCGGCGACCAGCACGGCCTGAACACGCTCGAGCACCAGCCGCAGAAGATCGCCGCCATGGAGGCCAACTGGAACACCGGCCCCAACGTGCCGCTGGTGCTCTTTGCCTGGCCCGACGAGGCGGCCAGGGAAAACAAATTCGAGATCGCCATCCCCGACGGCGCCAGCGTCGTGCTGAGGCACAGCACCAGCGGCGTCGTGCCGGGGCTGAACGACTATCCCGGCAACCACCCGCCGGTCTTCCCGGTGTTCTGGGGTTTTCGCATCATGGTCGGCACCGGCATCCTGATGCTGATCGTCTCCTGGTCGGCGGCCTTCTTCCTCAAGCGCCGCCACAGCCTGCCGAAGCCGCTGGCGCTGCTGATGGTGCCGATGACGATCTCCGGCTGGGTGGCGACGCTGGCCGGCTGGTACACCACCGAGATCGGCCGCCAGCCCTGGCTGGTCACCGGCGTCCTGAAGACCGCCGATGCCGTCGGCCCGGTCGCCGGCAGCCATGTCGCGCTGACGCTTGCCGTCTATCTCGTCCTCTACGTGATTTTGCTGATCGCCTATCTCGGCGTGCTGGTGCACCTGGCGCTGAAGGCGGCCAAGGATGGCGACACCTCGCCGCTGCCGGGCGTCATGAACGCGGCCATGTCGCAGCCGGCCGCTGGGGAGTGAGGCAGTGGTCGAACTGCGAAGAAATCTTGACTCGACGCCGGACGCTGGCGCTGCCCCTCACCTGCCTGCCGGCATCCTCTCCCCGTATAGGGACGGGGAGAGGGGCGCTCCCCTCGCCGGTTTCGCCAATCGCCGACGTTGCAGGAACTACGCTGTTGTTGCGGCCAGCCCCCTTCTCCCCGTCACCATACGGGGAGAAGGTCCCGGCAGGGGGATGAGGGGCGGCGCCGACCTCGGAAATCGAGACTGGCGCGTGAGGAGAAGAAAATGACCTATGACTGGCCAACCGCGCTCCCGCTGATCTTCGCCGGCCTGATGGGCCTCGCCATCCTGATCTACGTCATCCTCGACGGCTTCGACCTCGGCATCGGCATCCTGTTCGCTGCCGCCGACGACCACGAGCAGGACACGATGATCGCGGCTATCGGCCCGTTCTGGGACGCCAACGAGACCTGGCTGGTGCTGGCCGTCGGCCTGCTGCTCGTCGCCTTCCCGCTGGCGCACGGCACCATCCTCAGCGCGCTCTACATACCGGTCTTCGTGCTCCTGGTCGGCCTTATCCTGCGTGGCGTCGCCTTCGATTTCCGCGCCAAGGTGCCGGCCGGCAGCAAGCATCGCTGGAACCGCATCTTCTTCCTCGGCTCGGCCGTCGCCTCGCTGGCGCAGGGCTACATGCTGGGCGTCTATGTGCTCGGCCTCGATGTCCGCCTCGGCGGCATTGCCTTCGGCGCGCTGGTGGCGCTCTGCCTGTCGGCCGCCTATGCGGCGATGGGCTCGGCCTGGCTTATCTACAAGACCGAGGGCGAGTTGCAGCGCAAGGCGGTGCGCTGGCTGCGTACCGCGCTGGTGCTGGCGGCGCTCGGCATGGTCGCGGTGTCGCTCGCCACGCCCTTCGCCAGCCCGCGCATCTTCGACAAATGGTTCCTCTTTCCGGAGATACTCTATCTCTCGCCGCTGCCCATCCTGTCGGCACTCTTGTTCCTGTGGCTGTGGCGGCAGACCTTCCACCTGCCGAAGCCGGCCGACCGCCATGCGCTGACGCCGTTCCTGACGCTCGCCGCCATCTTCGCGCTCGGCTTCGCCGGGCTCGCCTGGTCGTTCTACCCCTTC
>NZ_RZSG01000180.1:0-9265 GCF_003997725.1 Mesorhizobium sp. M4A.F.Ca.ET.050.02.1.1 | reverse complement strand
GAGAAATGCAGGCCGACGCCGAACATCAAGAGGATGACGCCGATCTCGGCAAGCTCGGTGTCAAGGCTTGCGTCGGCGACGAAGCCCGGCGTGTTCGGCCCGACCAGCACGCCGGCCACGAGATAGCCGACCAGCGGCGGGATGCGGAAACGGTTGGCGAGCGCGCCGAAAACGAAAGCCAGCCCCAGACCGGCGACGATCGTGGCGATAAGGGGCGTGTCATGCGGCATTGTCTATGGAGCGCCTTTCGAAAAAATCACGATGTAGGATAGGGCCGCCCTGCAATATGGGGGGAGGCAGGGCCGCGAGGCAACCCGTAAAGCCGTGAAATCGAAAGGCAAAGGGGCACGAATGCCGGGCGAAGGGCAGATTGCGCTTGCCCGGCGGGCGCCGTCAGGCTGCCTGGAGCAGGCTTTCGATCTCAGGGATGGTGTGGTTGGTCAGCGTCTTTGGAATTTCCACCGTCACCTTGTCGCCGACAAGCTTGTGGAGCTTCCGGCGCATTTCGCCCAGCACCAGCGGCGGCGCGATCAGCACGATCTCCTTGAAGGCGCCGCGATTGGCGAGCCCATAAAGCCGTTCGGCGATGTCGTCGGCGAAGCGCTCCTTGCCGATACGATGCCAGTCGGTGTCCTCGACCGCGCTGCGATGGATGGACGGCCCGTCATTGTAGCGGCCGGGGCGGTCGCTGCCTTGCTCGCGCGTGGCGGGGTTCTCCTGCTCCATCTCCTGCACGACCTGCAGGTCCGGATTGCGGGTGTTGCCTTCATTGCGCAGGAACAGCGCTTTCTCGCCATCGGCGACCACGATCCAAAGGCCATGTTTCAGCGTGACGTTGCTCATGCGGGCTCCTCCTGCTTTTGCCGTATTGCGAACCCATTGGCGGCGGGTGGCCGGCGGGGTTCCGTATGGCAAACGTCCTCTGAAGCTGGAATGTTCCGATATTGGTCAGGCGCTCATTCAGCCACGCGCGCCGGCCGGCGACGGTATTGCGGCTTTAATCTACTAAATTGGTAGGATTTAGAAAAATCTGTTTTGTAGCGTGGAGCATTTGCAGCTAAAAACGCATGAGATCAGGGCCCGCAACAGCGGCTTCAATCCGATCCTCTCCCGGATGTGGAATTTTTTTCTCCTGCTCTTCGCGCTCGCGAAAAAGCGATTGCCTGCCATCGCGGGATGCGCGAGTGCTTTGCTTCTGGTTTTTCACGCCCGCGCGTAAAACTGCCAAATTGCTCAGGAATCTGCTCGCCATGTCGCAGGCCAATGCCAAGCTCAACGCTTTCCCCGTCTTCATGCGGGTCGAGGGCGAAGCCGTGGCCATTGTCGGCGGCGGCGAGGCGGCACTGGCCAAGGCGCGGCTCGTCGGCCAGTCGAGCGCGGCGCTGCGCATCATAGCGCAAACCGCCGAAGCCGAGCTGCTGTCTTTCATTGTCGCGACCGGTGCTGTCCATGTCGCCGCCGCATATGAGGCTGCGCATCTCGAAGGCGCGGCCATGGTGTTCGCCGCCAGCGGCGACGAGGCGCTCGACCGCCGCGTTGCCGAGGACGCGCGCCGCTTAAGCATTCCGGTCAATGCGGTCGACCGGCCAGAGCTTTGCGATTTCTTCACGCCGGCGCTGGTCAACCGCGCGCCGGTCGCCATCGCCATCGGCACCGAAGGCGCCGGCCCGGTGTTGGCGCAGATGCTGCGCGGCCGCATCGATCGCATGCTGTCGCCGTCGCTCGGCGCGCTGGCCACGCTTGCCGCGTCCTTTCGCGGCGCCGCCGAGCGCTTGCCCAAGGGCACCGGCCGCCGCCGCTTCTGGCGCGACTTCTTCGCCGGCGCTCCGGCGCGGGCCGTGGAGGCGGGCGAACTGTCACGGGCGCATGATGCCGCTGTCGAGCTGCTTGTCTCCGACGCGCCGGCCTCGGGCCACATCGCGCTGGTCGGCGCCGGTCCGGGCGCCGAGGATCTGCTCACGCTCAGGGCGCATCGCCTGCTGATGGAGGCCGACGTCATCGTCCATGACGCGCTGGTGCCCGACGCGATCGTCGCCATGGGCCGCCGCGACGCCGAGCGCCTGCCGGTCGGCAAGCGCAAGGGCTGCCATTCCAAGAGCCAGGAAGAGATCAACGCGCTGCTCGTCGAGCTCGGCCGCGAGGGCAAGCGCGTCGTGCGGCTGAAGTCTGGCGACCCGCTGGTGTTCGGCCGCGCCGGCGAGGAAATGGCGGCACTTCGCGATGCCGGCATCGCCTATGAGGTGGTTCCCGGTGTCACCGCGGCCTTCGCCGCCGCCGCCGATTTCGAACTGCCGCTGACGCTGCGCGGCGTGTCGTCGTCGCTGGTGTTCACGACGGGCCATGACCTTAAGGGCAATTCGCTGCCCGACTGGGCCAAGCTCGCCATTTCCGGCGCCACCGTCGCCGTCTATATGGGCCGTTCGGTCGCGGCCGAAGTCGCCGGCCGGCTGATCGAGGCGGGCCTGTCGCCCGACACCGCGGTCGCCGTGGTCGAGAACGCCAGCCTCGGCAACCGTCGCCGCTTCCACGGCACGCTGGCCGACCTGCCGTCGCTGGAGGCCCGCGCCGATCTCACCGGCCCGGTCATGACCATCATCGGCGATGCGGTCGCCGGCGCCAATTTCGAACGTTCCGAGCCGCTCGCGGCACACAGGCATGAAGATACGGCCAGCGTAGCGGCCGAAGGAGTTGAACAATGAAAGTTCTGACCGCGAACAGGCTCACCGACGGCATCGCCGTCTGGTACGCCGATGGCGGCTGGGCGGAGACGGTCGGCGGTGCCGACCTCGCCCATGACAAGGCGGCGGAAGACCGGCTGGAAGCGATCGGCGCTGCCGCCTACGCCAACAACGAGGTGGTCGACGTCAACCTGATCGACGTCACGGTGGTCGACGGATTGGTCGAGCCGGTGCGGTTGCGCGAAAAGATCCGCGCCGCCGGGCCGACCATCCGCGAAGATCTCGGCAAGCAGGCGAGCCCGCAACCCGTGCGGGCGGCATAGACCAAACAGGCAATGCGGGCGGACGCGCCCTGAAAGACGAAGCATGTACCGTTACGATGAGTTCGACCACGATTTCGTTCAGGCCCGCGTCGCCGAGTTCAGCGACCAGGTGCAACGCCGGCTTGCCGGTGAGATCACCGAGGACCAGTTCCGGCCGCTCCGGCTGATGAACGGCGTCTATCTGCAGCTGCATGCCTATATGCTGCGCATCGCGGTGCCCTATGGCACGCTGAACAGCAAGCAGCTGCGCATGCTCGGCCACATCGCGCGCAAATACGACAAGGGCTACGGTCATTTCACGACCCGCCAGAACATACAGTTCAACTGGCCGGCGCTCTCCGACATTCCCGCGATCCTGGCCGATCTCGCCAGCGTCGAGATGCACGCCATCCAGACCAGCGGCAATTGCATCCGCAACGTCACCGCCGATCATTTCGCCGGTGCCGCCGCCGACGAGGTTGCCGATCCGCGCCCCTATGCCGAGATCCTGCGGCAATGGTCGTCGGTGCATCCGGAATTCTCGTTCCTGCCGCGCAAGTTCAAGATAGCGGTGACGGGTGCGGAGCGCGACCGCGCCGCCATCCAGACGCATGACATCGGCCTGCACCTGAAGAAGAACGCGGCCGGCGAGCTCGGCTTCGCCGTCTATGTCGGCGGCGGCCAGGGCCGCACGCCGATGGTGGCGCGGAAGATCCGCGACTTCCTGCCGGAAGCCGATCTTCTCTCCTACTGCACGGCGATTCTGCGCGTTTACAACCTCTATGGCCGCCGCGACAACAAGTACAAGGCGCGCATCAAGATCCTCGTCCACGAGACCGGCGTCGAGGAGATCACGCGCCAGGTCGAGGCCGAGTGGCAGGAGCTGAAGGACGCCGAGCTGAAGCTGCCGGAAGCCGACATCGGTGCCATCAACGCCTATTTCACGCCGCCGGGTCTGGCCGAGCGGCCGGAAGGCGACGCGGCAGTGAAGCTGGCGCGGCTCGATTCCAAGAATTTCTCGGAATGGCTCGACCAGAATGTGGTGACGCATCGCCATCCCGACTATGCGGCGGTGACGATCTCGCTGAAGGGCATCGGCGAGGTGCCTGGCGACGCCACCGACAGCCAGATGGAGGCGGTCGCCGACATCGCCGAGAAATACGCCTTCGACGAACTGCGCGTCAGCCATGAGCAGAACCTGATCCTGCCGCATGTGGCGCGCGCCGATCTGAAGGCCGTCTATGACGCGTTGGTCGACATCGGCCTGGCGACGGCCAACTCCAACCTGATCAGCGACATCATCTCATGCCCCGGCCTCGACTATTGCGCGCTGGCCACGGCCCGTTCCATTCCGGTGGCGCAGGAGATCTCGCAGCGCTTCGCTTCGCTGGAACGGCAGCGCGAGATCGGCGAATTAAAGCTGAAGATCTCCGGCTGCATCAATGCCTGCGGCCATCATCATGTCGGCCACATCGGCATTCTCGGCGTCGAGAAGAAGGGCTCCGAGCTTTACCAGGTCACCCTCGGCGGCTCGGCCGACGAGAACACCTCCGTCGGCGAGATCATCGGCCGCGGCTTCTCGTCGGAAGAGATCACCGACGCCATCGAGCAGATCGTCGATACCTATCTCGGCCTTCGGCTCAGTCCCTCGGAACGTTTTATCGACGCCTACCGCAGAGTCGGTCCCGCGCCGTTCAAGGAGGCGCTCTATGCTGGCGAAACCAAGGCCGCTTGACCGGGTCGTTGATGTCGAGGCCGGCGTCGCCGCCGAGGCGGCGGGGCTGGACGCGCTTTACGGCCACCTCAGCCCGATCGAGGTCATCGAGCGCTCGGCGAACGAGCTGTTTCGCGGCGGCATCGCCGCCGTTTCCTCCTTCGGCGCCGATTCCGCCGTGCTGCTGCACATGATCGCCAAGGTCGACCGCGCGCTGCCGGTGATCTTCCTCGACACCGGCAAGCATTTCGAGGAAACGCTCGGCTATCGCGATGCGCTGGTCGCCGATTTCGGCTTCACCGACGTCAGGGTGATCAAGCCGGAAGAGGCCGCGCTCGAACGCGTCGATCCGACCGGCAGGCTGCACGAGACCAACACCGACGCCTGCTGCAACGTGCGCAAGGTCGAGCCGATGGCACGCGGCGTCGAGCCGTTCCGCGCCTGGTTCACCGGGCGCAAGCGCTTCCAGGCCTCGACGCGCGCGGCGCTTCCGGTCTTCGAGGCGGTCGGCTCGCGCATCCGCATTAATCCGCTGGCGCACTGGACGACTTCGGACCAGGCCGACTACATGCGCGCGCACGCGCTGCGCGAAAATCCGCTGGTCGCCTATGGCTATCTGTCGATCGGGTGCTTCCCGTGCACGCAGCCGGTACAGCCGGGCGAGGACGCGCGCAGCGGCCGCTGGGCCGGGCACGCCAAGACAGAGTGCGGCATCCACCTTTCCGGCCTGGAGAAGTCGCTGACCGACGCATCCCTTTAGGCTATGTTGATATTCAGGTGAGGCTGGCCCGCAATCGTCGGTGTCCTGCAGTGCTCACGCACCATGGGACGCTCCGCTCGGGCTCGGCCTGCCCTGAAACGCGACACATCCTTTGATTTTTGGATTTTGGGAATTTTGATGACTGAGCCGACCAAATCGGAAACCCGCCTCTGGACCCCGAACGGTTTCCGCGAGGACGAGTGGATCCAGGCCGAGAGCGCCGAGGCACTCGCCGGCAACGGCCGCTTCATCCTGCCGCTGCAGGCGTTCCTGGGGCTCGACCTTGAGGTGCGCAAGTCGGCCAGGGAACGCATCGGGGTGCTGCTGCAGCCCGGCGACGAGCTCGACAAGATCGTCGGCCTGCTCGACCAGCTGTCGCTGGTGGCGCTGGCCTTCCCGGCGTTCAATGACGGCCGCTCCTTCTCCAAGGGCGAATTGCTGCGCAGCCGCCATCATTTCGAGGGCGCGGTCCGCGCTACCGGCCAGGTGCTGGTCGACCAGCTGCCGCATATGCTGCGGGTCGGTTTCGACGAGTTCGAAATCTCGAATCCGGTGCTCTTGAAGCGACTTGAGGAAGGCCATACCGGCGGGCTGGGGCTCTATTACCAGCCGACCGCTGAGCCGGAGGCCAAGGGGCCGAAATATTCCTGGCGGCGCAAACGCGCGGGCTGACCCTGCGGTAACTCGTCGACGTCTTTACAACGCGCGCAAGCAGGCTTTCTCTGACCGCACGGACGGAAATATCCGCCGGGAGGAGACCATGCGCTACGACTATGTCATCGCCGGCGGCGGTTCCGCCGGCTGCACGCTTGCCGCCAGGCTTTCCGAGGATGCATCGAAGACGGTCTGCCTGATCGAAGCGGGCGGCGACGGCAAGGATCTCTTGATCCGCGCGCCGGCCGGCATCATCGCCCTGCTGCCGGGCCGGCCGAAGATCAACAATTGGGGCTTCGAGACGGTGCCGCAGGAAGGGCTTGGCGGCCGCAAGGGCTACCAGCCGCGCGGCAAGGCGCTGGGCGGCTCAAGCGCCATCAACGCCATGCTCTACACGCGCGGCCACGCTCGCGACTATGACGAATGGGCCGATCTCGGCTGCGACGGCTGGTCGTGGAGCGAGGTGCTGCCCTATTTCCGGCGCGCCGAAGGCAACCAGCGCGGCACTGATGCGCTGCACGGCGGCGACGGACCGCTCAGGGTGGCCGAGCAGCAGGAGCCGCGTTCGATCTCGAAAGCCTTCGTCGAGGCCTGCGGCGAAAACCAAATCCGCCGTAACGACGATTTCAACGGACCCGAGCAGGAAGGAGCGGGGCTCTACCAGGTCACGCAATTCTGGGGCGAGCGCCGCAATGGCGAGCGCTGCTCGGCTGCGGCCGCCTATCTGCATTCCGCGATGGGCCGGCCGAACCTCACCGTCATCACCGGCGCGCAGGCGACCGACGTGGTGCTCGACGGCAAGCGCGCGACGGGCGTGCGCTATCGTGCCGGCAAGAGCGAAGCCGTGGCTGAAGCCAGGCGCGAGGTCATCCTGTGCGGTGGCGCGTTCGGCTCGCCGCAAATGCTGCTGCTTTCCGGCATCGGTCCGGCGGCGGAGCTGGCAGTGCACGGCATTCCGCTCGTCCATGAACTGCCCGGTGTCGGCAAGAACCTGCAGGACCATCTCGATTTCATCCTGGCCTGGAAGTCGCGCGAGACCGAGCTGATGGGCATCGGCCTCCGCGGCCTGCCCGGACTGCTCAGCCATATGCTGCGCTGGCGCAGGGACGGCACGGGCATGATCGCCACGCCCTACGCGGAGGCCGGCGCCTTCCTCAAATCCGATCCGGCGCTCGAACGGCCCGACCTGCAACTGCATTTCTGCATCGCCATCGTCGACGATCACGGCCGCAAGCTGCATATGGGCTATGGCTTCTCCTGCCATGTCTGCGTGCTGAGGCCCTATTCGCGCGGCGAGGTTGGGCTGTCCAGTCCAGACTCGCTGGCGCCGCCGCGCATCGACCCGCGCTTCCTCGAGGACGAGCGCGACGCCGAGCTTCTGCTCCGGGGTGTGCGGATGATGCGCGGCATTCTGGAGTCGCCGGCGCTGGCCAGGTATCGCCAGAAGGAAATCTATACCGCTGGCGCTGCCAGCGACGCCGAGCTGATGGCGCATATCAGGGCCCGCGCCGACACGATCTATCACCCGGCCGGCACCTGCAAGATGGGCATCGACGAGATGGCCGTCGTCGATCCGCAGTTAAAGGTGCGCGGGTTGCAAGGGCTGCGCGTCGTCGACGCCTCGGTGATGCCGACACTCGTCGGCGGCAACACCAATGCGCCGACGATCATGATCGCCGAGAAGGCGGCGGATATGATCCGGGCGGCTGCCTGACGCCGTCTTGGTCAGACCAGCCTCTCCGGTTTTGCTCCGGAAGCCTTGCCTTTGTTGCTCACCGGGCGCCACAGAATCAATCTGGTAGGACCAATCGTGCGATTTGCGCTTCCCCTCCGCCCTGCTTGCCCTTACGATAGGGCTATATTTCGCGCCTCGAAATAAATAGCCAGCTAAGGGAGGAACCGGCATGGCAGGCAAAAGGATTCTGATGCTCGTTGGCGAGTTCAGCGAGGAGTATGAGATTTTCGTCTTCGAACAGGCCATGCATGCGGTTGGCCATACGGTGCATGTCGTGTGCCCCGACAAGAAGGCCGGCGACATCTTGAAGACCTCGCTGCACGATTTCGAAGGCCACCAGACCTACACCGAAAAGCTCGGCCACGACTACATCCTCAACAAGACCTTCGCCGAGGTGAACCCGGCCGACTACGACGCCGTCTATGCGGCCGGCGGGCGCGGGCCGGAATACATCCGCATCGACAAGCGCGTGCAGGCGCTAGTCAGGCATTTCCACGAGACCGGCAAGCCGATTTTCACCATCTGCCACGGCGTGCAGATCCTGATCGCCGTCGACGGTGTGGTGCGCGGCCGCGAGGTCGCGGCGCTGCAATACTGCGAGCCGGAAGTGACGCTCGCCGGCGGCATCTACATCGATGTCGCGCCGACCGGCGCCCATGTCGATGGCAATCTGGTATCGGCCAAGGGCTGGCCTGGCCTTGCAGCGTTCATGCGCGAATGCCTGAAGGTGCTCGGCACCGAGATCCGCGACGGCAAGGCGCTGATGCGCGACGAACGCAAGGCGGCTTGAAATATCGGGAAAAGCGCCGCTCGCAGCGGTTCCAGTCCCATGGAACCGCTGATCCTCTAAGCCTCTGATTTCTTGTGCAATTCCAGGCGGAAACCGGGCTGCGCAGCCTTGCTGGAATTGCTTCAGGCGCGGCGGCGCGTCCGGTCTTGCGGATGCGCAGCTACTGGCGGCGTTCGCCGTTGGCCGCCCTGGTTTCGATGTCATCGAGCTGGTCGAGCAGGTCGCGGAAATGCTCGGGCGTGTTCGTTTCCAGGCGGAATGACGGCAGCGTGCGCAGGAAGCGCTTCGTCGCTTCGCTGCCAAGCTGTCGTCTGATATCGGCGGCGAGTTCCGCGCGCCTTTCGCTTTTGTTGCCGCTCATCGTCCCAAATCCTGTGTCGGCTTCGAAACTCCCTCAACCCGGCAATGGTTCCCTCGCCGCCGCTTTCTCGCAAGCGAAGCCGGCGATCAAGGTAAAATTTGATTTAATATCGAACGGTCCCCTGGAGACGCAGCGAAACTGCGTTGGCTCGCTTGCCCCTTGATTTTTGGCCTTCAAACCTCGATATCGGGCGCAAATCCAAACCATTCGGAATGACGGGAAACGGCGATGAGCGACCAGGCAAAAGACGAACGCGCGCCCGAGGATATGG
>NZ_RZSG01000017.1:0-27156 GCF_003997725.1 Mesorhizobium sp. M4A.F.Ca.ET.050.02.1.1 | reverse complement strand
CTTCAGATGGTGCCGCGACGCCACCGAGGAAACGCACAACTGGCCGAGCGGGAGCAAGCCGTTATGAACGACCTCATGGCGGGCAACGATGCCGAGACCGCCCGTGTGCCGCCGGCGCCGAGTTTCAGGGAGGCGGTGCGGCTGTGGGCCAGGATCGGGCTGCTCTCCTTCGGCGGGCCGGCCGGGCAGATCGCCCTGATGCACAAGGAACTGGTCGAGGAGCGCCGCTGGATTGGCGAGCAGCGTTTCCTGCATGCGCTCAATTATTGCATGCTCCTGCCTGGTCCCGAGGCGCAGCAGCTTGCCGTCTATGTCGGCTGGCTGCTGCACCGGACCGCCGGCGGTCTCGTCGCAGGCATCCTGTTCGTGCTGCCGGGGGCGCTGGTGATGCTCGGCCTCAGCAGCTTCTACATGCTCTACAATGATGCGCCGGTCATCGAGGCGCTGTTTTTCGGCGTCAAGGCGGCGGTGCTGGCGGTGGTGGTCGAGGCCGTCATCCGCATCGGCAAGCGGGCGCTCAAGAACCGGGTGATGGTGGCGATCGCGGTCGCCGCCTTCCTCGCCATCTATGTCGTCAAGCTGCCGTTCCCGCTGATCATCCTGCTGGCCGGACTGGCTGGCTGGGTCGGCAACCGCGTCGCGCCGGCCCTGTTTTCCGGGTCGGCGCATGGCAAGAGTGGCGTTGCCGACGACAGCAAGGGCGCCGTCGACCTGATGTTCGAGCGCGGCGAACTCGAGCACACCAGGCCGACGAAGTGGCACGCGCCGCGCACCATCGCCATCTGGCTGCCGATCTGGCTCGGGCCGGTGGCGCTGATCGCGGCGCTGACCGGACCGGCCAGCGTCTGGTCGCAACTAGGCAGCTTCTTCAGCGTCATGGCGGTCGTCACCTTCGGGGGCGCCTATGCGGTTCTCGCCTATGTCGCGCAAGCGGCGGTGTCGTCGTTCGGCTGGCTGGCGCCCGGCGAAATGGTCGATGGGCTCGGCCTTGCCGAGACGACGCCCGGGCCGCTCATCCTGGTGCTGCAGTTCGTTGGTTTCGTCGCCGCATACCGGCACGCCGGCGCGATAAACCCGCTGCTCGGCGGGGCGCTCGGATCGCTGCTGACCTTGTGGGTGACCTTCGTGCCCTGCTTCTTCTGGATCTTTCTCGGCGCGCCCTACATCGAACAGCTACGGCAGAACAAGGCGCTGTCGGCGGCGCTCGGCGCGATCACCGCGGCCGTCGTCGGCGTGGTGATGAACCTGGCGCTTTGGTTCGCGCTGCATGTCGTCTTCGGCACGGTGCGCAGCGTCGGCCTGGGCATGGAGATCCCGGTGCTGTCGTCGCTCGACTGGCGCGCCGCGCTGCTTTCGATCGCAGCGATGGTCGCCATGCTCAGGCTCGGGGTCGGCATGCTTCCGACGCTGGCCGCATCGGCGCTGGCGGGGCTGGCGTTGCAGGCGCTTTGACGCCTGCGCCATCACGGCGGCACGCTGCAAGACGGCGGCGCATCGGTCTGGCCGCAACCGGTGCGGCCATCACGGCAGGGTGATTTCCGGTCCGATCGAACGACGTGGTGTTGTCGGCGGGCAGCATCGGGGGCTACACGCTTTGTGCGCTTTGCCGCAATGAGGCCCGGTGCCAGGATTGTCCTTTCGAGTTGGAACGCAGCATGACGCTACTGACGCGCCGCAACCTTCTGAAAACCACGGCGGTGGCCGGCGCGGCCGGTATCGGGCTGTGCGCCATGGGCAGGTTCGCCAGCCGGGCCTTGGCCAGGCCCGATCCGGTGATGCTGAAGACGGCGAGGATCGAGGCGAAGCTGATGGATGTCGGCCAGACCAGGGATGTGCTCACCTATGGCGAGGCCGGCATGCCGCCAGTGCTCAGGATGAAGAAGGGTGAGCCGTTCGCCGCGCGGCTGATCAACGGCCTCGACGATCCGACGACGATCCATTGGCACGGCATCCGCGTTCCCAACAAGATGGACGGCGTGCCGTTCCTGGTGCAGCCCTATGTCTACACCGGCGATCATTTCGACTACGCGTTCACGCCGCCGGACGCCGGCACCTTCTGGTATCACCCGCACTGCAACACGCTGACCCAGATGGGCCATGGGCTGACCGGCGTGATCGTGGTCGAGAACCCGAACGATCCGCAATTCGATGCCGAAATGGTGATCAATCTGCGCGACTGGCGACTCGGCGATGACGGCCAGTTCATCGACCAGTTCCGGCCTCGCGATGCAGCAAGGGCGGGCACCTATGGGACGGTGCGCACCGCCAACTGGCTCGACCAGCCGCAATTCGATGCGCCCGCCGGCGGTTTGGTGCGGCTGAGGGCCGCCATTACCGACGTCACCCGCGTCTACGCCTTCCGTGTCGAGGGAGCCGAGGCGGCAGTCGTCGCGCTCGACGGCAATCCCGTGCCGCAGCGCTTCGCGCCCGACGCCTTGCAACTTGGACCCGGCCAGCGGCTCGACCTTGCCATACGCATGCCCGACGACGAGGGTGCCATCGTCAGCCTCAGGGACGTCAGGGGCACCAAGCCCAAAATACTGGCGACGCTGCGCGCGGTCGGAAAGTCGCTTAGGCGCGACGTTCGCGATCTCGCGGCGCTGGAAGCCAATCCGGTGGCGGAGGTCGATGTCGCCAGCGCGAAGCACATTTCGCTGGCGCTCAGCGCCACCGCGGAAAACGTTCCGGCCGACGGCATCTGCGGCTCGCTCGGTTACAGTTTCTGGGCGATCAACAAGGTGCCGTGGCCGGGCGACACGCCGGACCCGACCGCGCCGCTGGCCGAACTGAAGCTCGGCAGGAGCTATGTCATCGACATGGAGAACCTGACGCCGCAATCGCACCCGATCCATCTGCATGGGATGAGCTTCAAGGTGCTGTCGTCGTCGACGCGCCGGGTCCAGCCGCTCGTCTCCGACACCTATCTCATCCAGCCCGCCGAGAAGGTTCAGCTGGGTTTCGTGGCCGACAATCCCGGCGACTGGCTGCTGCATTGCCACATCATCGAGCACCAGAAGTCGGGGATGACGAGCTATATCCGGGTAGCCTGAAAGGACTGGTCGCAACGCATGACGGCGGCTCGCGGCGCGGGCAAAGGCTGGTTTTTTCGCAGCCACTCCGGATGTTGCGCCCCGGCGTTTCCAAACTTGAACGGGTGCCATTTCCAAAACTCGCGACCGCGCATTTACAACTAACATGTTAGTGTGATAAAGCTGCCCACATAGTGACATCAGGAGAGCTTTCGCAGTGACTTCGCGCTTTGGTCTTTCGGTCGCCCTGGCGACGCCTTTTCACGCGTCCGGGCAGATCGCGGTTCCCGCGATGGTCGCGCAGGCCAAGGCTTGCCTTGGCGCCGGCTGCGGCAGCGCTACGCTGTTCGGCACCACCGGCGAAGGTGCCTCGATCGGCACCGAAGAGCGGCGCCGCATCATCGAGGCCATGCTTGCCGCCGGCATCCCGGCGCATCAGCTCGTTTCCGGCGTGCTTGTCGATGCGGCCGAAGACGCGGCCGAGCAGGCGCGGCACGCGCTGCAACTGGGCGCCCGCAACATCCTTTTGGCGCCGCCGAGCTATTTCAAGAATGTCGGCGAGGACGGACTGTTCGGATGGTTTGCCGCCGTCTTCGCGGCGCTGGGTCCGCTGGCCCGCGATATCCTGCTCTACAACATCCCGTCGGTCACCATGGTGCCGTTGCCGCTCAGCCTGATTAGCCGGCTGCGCACTGCCTTTCCGAACGTGGTCGCAGGTGTCAAGGATTCGGGTGGCGACTGGAGCTACAGCGAGGCGCTGCTTGCCGCGCATGGCGACCTGGTGATCCTGATTGGCGACGAGCGGCACCTGGCGAGAAGCGTGCGCCGGGGCGGGCAGGGCGCCATTTCCGGCATGGCCAATTTCGTCACCGGCGAGATCCGCGCCATGGCGGTGGAGGGTCGCGACGATGCCCGGGTCGAGAATTTCGTGCTCGAACTGCTCAAATTTCCGGTCATACCGGCGGTCAAGGCGATGCTGGCGCGCCGAACCGGCGATGACGGCTGGCTCGCGGTTCGTCCGCCGCTGGAGCCGACCTCCCAGCAGGGGCGCAAGCAGCTTGCCGCAGCCTATGACCAATTGTTTGCGACAGAGCCGGCCTGACCGGCAAAGGAAGCGCTGAATGGAAGACAGCAGCGAACCGGCGACCCTCAGGGAAAAGGCCTATGCCAGCTTCACCCGGCATTTGCTGGCGCGCGATCTGAGGCCCGGGCAGTTCGTGTCGCAGCGCGAACTGGTTGCCTTCACCGGGCTGCCGCTCGGCGCCATCCGCGAGATCGTGCCGCGGCTCGAAGCCGAGGGCCTGCTCACCACCATTCCGCAGCGCGGCATGCAGATCGCGCATATCGACATCAACCTGATCCGCGAGGCCTTCCAGTTCCGCCTGTTCATGGAGCGCGAGGCGGTGGCGCTGTTCACCGTCAATGCCGCCGATGCCGAGCTCGCCCGTTTGCGGCGCGAGCATGAGGAGATGCTCGCTGAGGCGCTGGCGCAGCCGGCGACGCCGGAGATGGAGGCAAAGGCGCAGGCCATCGACTGGGCCATGCATGACACCTTCATCGACGCGCTGGACAACGAGATCATCGCCAAGGCCTACCTTGTCAATTCGGTGAAGATCCGGCTGATCCACCAGGAGCGGTTCCGCATCGACGGCCGCGTCGTGCCGGTCATGCGCGAGCACCTGGCGGTGATCGAGGCCATGGAAAGCCGCAACCCGCAAAAGGCGGTCGAGGCGATCAGCCTGCACATCGACAATGCGCGCCGGCTGGCGCTGCAGATCTGAGGGAAATGAGCCGCGCCGCGGCAGCGGCGCAATCCACAACGACAGCAACCCGGGAGGAAGAAATGTCGTCCAATCCGTTTACCCCAACCAGAAGGCAGCTGCTTGCCGGAACCGCCGCTCTTGCCGCCGCCGGCCTCGCCGGCCTGCGCCCCGGCTTTGCCGCCGGCGTCGACTGGAAGCGCTTTGCCGGCACCACGCTCGACGTCAATCTGGTCAAGAGCCCGCGCAGCGACACGCTGATAAAATACCTCGCCGAGTTCGAGGAACTGACCGGCATGAAGGTCAATGCCGAAGCGACGCCCGAACAGCAGCAGCGCCAGAAGACGGTGATCGAGCTCAGCTCCGGCAAGCCGAGCTTCGATGTCGTGCATCTCAGCTACCACGTGCAGAAGCGGCAGTTCGAGAAGGGCGGCTGGCTGGCCGATATCTCCGGCTATCTCGCCGATCCGACGCTCACGGATTCGGCGCTGGTCGAGGGTGACTTCGCCGATGCCGGCATGGTCTTCGCCAAGGACGCGCAAGGCGCGCTGCGCTCGCTGCCGTTCTCGGTCGACTACTGGATCCTCTACTGGAACAAGGAGCTGTTCGAGGCCAAGGGCCTCAAATATCCCGAGACGTTCGAGCAGCTGGTCGCCGCCGCCGAGGCGCTGACCGATGCTTCAGCCAACACCTATGGTTTTGTCGCCCGCGGACTGAAGAACGCCAACACGCCGGTGTGGACGTCGCTGATGCTGGGCTACGACATGACGCCGCTCGACGCCGACGGCAAGCTGCGCACCCTCTCGCCCGAGGCGGTCGAGGCCGCTGGCCTCTACCAGCGGCTGATGACCAAATCGGCGCCTCCCGGCGTTACCGGCTTCAACTGGGCCGAGGCGCAGTCCGCCTTCCTCCAGGGCAAGATCGGCATGTGGTTCGACGGTGTCGGATTCGCCCCGCCGATGGAGAATCCGGAAAAGTCGAGAGTGGTCGGCAAGGTCGGCTATGGCGTCATGCCCAAAGGGCCCAAGGCGCATGCCTCGGGCACGTTCGGCGACGGCATCGGCGTCACGGCGGCCAGCGAGAAGAAGGAGGCCGCCTATCTGTTCTGCCAGTGGGCGGTGTCGCCCGTCATGGGCGCGCGGCTGCTGCAGGCGGGCGCCGGCGTGCCGTTCCGCAAGTCGGTGCTGGAGGATCCCAAAGTACGCGAAGGCGTCACCATGCCGGCAAGCTGGCTCGACGCCGTGGTCGGATCCGGCAATGTCAGCCGGCTGGCGCTGCCGGTCATCATCCCGGTGACCGAGTTCCGCGACATCTATGGCGTGGCGCTGAGCAACATGATCGCCGGCGCCGATCCGGCGGAGGAGCTGAAGAAGGCCACCGAGCAGTTCCAGCCGGTCCTCGACCGGAGCGAGCAAGGCTGATGTCCGCCACCACCCCAGAACGGGCCGGGGTGACGATGGAAGCCATGGAAGGGAGCCAGACGGTGCGTCTGGCTCCCAACTACTGGCCCTTCGTCCTGCCGGCGCTCGTCGTCGTCGGCGCGGTGATCGTCTTTCCCTGGGCCTTCACGCTGTGGATGAGCGTCAACAGCTGGACGCTCGGCCAGTCGCGCAGCTTTGCCGGCATGGAAAACTATCTCCGCCTGGCGAGCGACCCGCGGTTCTGGGAATCGCTCTGGCATACGCTGACCTACACCTTCCTGTCGGTCGTCGCGCCGATGTTCCTCGGCACCGTCGCCGCACTGATCTTCGATGCAAAGGTCCCGCTGCGCGGCCTGCTGCGCGGCATCTTCGTGATGCCGATGATGGCAACGCCGGTCGCCGTGGCGCTGGTGTGGACGATGATGTTCCACCCGCAGCTCGGCGTGCTCAACTATCTCCTGTCGCTGGTCGGCATTCCGGCGCAGGAATGGATATTCAACGCCAAGACGGTCATTCCCTCGCTGGTCGCGGTCGAGACCTGGCAGTGGACGCCGCTGGTGATGCTGATCGTGCTGGGCGGGCTGGCCTCGGTGCCGCGCGAGCCGTTCGAGAGCGCCGAGATCGACGGCGCCAATGCCTGGCAGCAGTTCCGCTACCTGACGCTGCCGATGATCGCGCCGTTCCTGATGATTGCCGTCATCATCCGCACCATCGATGCGCTTAAAAGCTTCGACATCATCTACGCCATGACCCAAGGCGGTCCGGGCACGGCGTCGGAAACCATCAACATCTATCTCTACAACACCGCCTTCTCCTACTACGACATCGGCTACGGCTCGGCCATGGCCGTGGTGTTCTTCGTTGTGATCGTGGCGCTGTCCTTCATCCTGTTGATGCTGCGCCAGCGCTCGCAATGGATCAACGCGGAGGGCAAATAAGATGACGTCACGCCTCATCAACCGGATCGGACTGTTCTTCGCGGCCCTGGTCCTCGTCTCGCCGGCGATCCTGTTCTTCCTCTGGATGATCTCGCTGTCGCTGAAATTCGAGATCGACAACGGCGCCTATCCGCCGATCCTGATTCCCGAGCACTTCGCCTGGTCAAACTATGTGAAGGTGTTCGAGGAGAACAACTTCCTGCTCTATCTGGGGAATTCGGTGCTGGTCACCGGCACGGCGACGCTGCTGGCGCTCCTGATCGGCGTGCCGGCCGGCTACGGCATCGCCCGGCTGAAGGCCGAACGGTCGGCGGTCGTCATAATGATCGCCCGCATGACGCCCGGCCTTTCCTATCTGATCCCGCTGTTCCTGCTGTTCCAGTGGATCGGCATCCTCGGCACGCTGTGGCCGCAGATCATCATCCATCTGGTGGTGACAGTGCCGATCGTCGTCTGGGTGATGATCGGCTATTTCGAGACGACGCCGATGGAGCTGGAGGAGGCGGCCAGCATCGACGGCGCCAGCTCATGGCAGGTGTTCCGGCTGGTGGCGCTGCCGATCGCCAAGCCCGGCATCGTCGTCGCCTTCATCCTGTCGGTTATCTTCTCGTGGAACAATTTCGTCTTCGGCGTGGTGCTCGCCAGCCGCGAGACGCGGACCTTGCCAGTCGCCGTCTACAACATGCTGTCCTACGAGCAGGTGAGCTGGGGGCCGCTCGCCGCGGCAGCACTCGTGGTGACGCTACCGGTGCTGGTGCTGACCCTGTTCGCGCAAAGGCAGATCGTCGCCGGGCTGACCGCCGGCGCGGTCAAGGGCGGCTGAGGCCGGTCCGACATTACACGTTTGTGGAGACATGAAATGGCATCGGTGACCATCAACAACGTGCAGAAGGCTTTTGGGACCGCCAAGATCATCCACGATGTCAGCGTCGACATCGCCGATGGCGAGTTCGTCATCCTGGTCGGGCCGTCGGGCTGCGGGAAGTCGACGCTGCTGCGCATGATCGCGGGGCTGGAGACGATCTCGGCTGGCAAGATCGCCATCGGCGAGCGGGTCGTCAACGAGCTCAGGGCGCGCGACCGCAACATCGCCATGGTGTTCCAGAACTACGCGCTCTATCCGCATATGACGGTGGCCGACAATATGGGCTTCGCGCTGAAGATCAAAAGAGCCGATCCGGCCGACACGGCAAGCCGGGTCAAGCGGGCGGCAAGCATACTCGGCCTGGAAAAGCTGCTCGACCGCTATCCGCGCCAGCTTTCCGGCGGCCAGCGCCAGCGCGTCGCCATGGGCCGCGCCATCGTGCGCGACCCGCAGGTGTTCCTGTTCGACGAGCCGCTCTCCAACCTAGACGCCAAGCTGCGCGTGCAGATGCGGGGCGAGATCAAGGCGCTGCACCAGCGGCTGGGCACCACCACCATCTATGTCACGCACGATCAGATCGAGGCCATGACCATGGCCGACAAGATCGTCGTGCTGCATGACGGGCTGGTCGAGCAGATCGGCGCGCCGCTCGACCTATACGATCGTCCGGCCAATCTGTTCGTCGCCGGTTTCATCGGCTCACCGTCGATGAACTTCATCCGCGGCCGCATCGAGGAAGGCGTGTTCCGCAGCACCAGCGGGCTGACGCTGCCGCTGCCGGACGACATCCACCCGGCACGGGTCCCGGACTGCGAGCTCGTCTACGGCGTCCGTCCTGAACATATCCGTGCACGCAGCGAGGGCATTGCCGGCACCGTGACGCTTTTGGAAGCGACAGGTTCGGAGATCTTCGCCACGGTGGATTGCGCCGGCGAGGAAATCTCCTGCCTGTTCCGCGAGCGGCTCGCGCTGAAGCAGGGCCAGGCGGTGCATATCGAGGCCGACCGCGCCTGCGCCCATCTGTTCGAGGCGAGCACTGGCCGGCGCATCTGAACGGCTCGCGTCGACACCGCCGGGGTGGGTCGTCGTGCCAGCTTGCCGGCGCGCCCGGGTGGTGCTTAGGTGCGCCGTCAATGGGCGGGATGTGCCGTGGATCAGCGATGTGAATCGTCGGGGAAGAACTCCGTTCGGACAATTGTAACCGTTCGATGAGGCCGGCCGCCGATTTCCCAGCAGGGCACCGTCTTGTCCTGGCCGTGGCGCGGCTGCTGATCACGCTTCGTCACCCGATGCTTGTGGCGCGGTTTGCGAGGAAGATGGGCTACTGGCCCAATCCCGCCGCGCCCGAGCGTTATAATGAATGCATGCTCTGGCGAAGGCTGATCGACCACAATCCGCTGTTCGTCACGCTGTCGGACAAGCTCGCCGCGAAGGACTATGTCCACGCCGTCTGCCCGGAGCTGGAAGTGCCGAAGACGTTGTGGCGCGGCCGCGATCCCGACGACATCCCGTCGGCGTTGCTCGACGACGCGGTGGTGGTCAAAGCCAACCATGGCTGCGACATGAACATTTTCGTCTCGGGCGGCCAGCCGGATCGCGCCTCCATCGTACGTCAGCTAAGGCTGTGGCTGGGCAAGCGGCAGGGTCGTCGCAACAGCGAATGGGCCTACTGGCGGATCGTGCCGGAGGTGTTCGTCGAGGAGATGCTGCCGCTCGCCGGCGGCGAGATCGCCACCGAGATCAAGGTCCAGGTCTGCAGCGGCGTCGTCTGCCATGTCAGGGCCGAGGACAAGAAGGCGCTCAAGTCGCGACTGTTTGATCCTGACGGCAACCCTTTGGCGGGGCGCGACATCGACTATCCGCGCGAGGATCAGGCGCTGCCCGTCACCGCCCGCCTCGTCGAATTGACTAGGCAAGCTGCCCTGATTGCGCCGCGCATCGCCGGCGATCTCGATTATGTCCGCGTCGATTTCCTGGTCACGCGCGAGCGGCTGTACGCCGGCGAGATCACTGTCTATTCGGCCGGCGGTTATGCAACCTGGAGCAATCCAGCCATCATGGCGGACATCGAGCGGCGCTGGCGGCTCGACCAATCGGACTATCTGCGCAAGCAGCATAGCGGGCTTGCCCGGCTCTACGCCGGTGCGCTGCGCTCAAAATGCCTCCGGGCCCACGGCAGTCCGAAGCCTGTTCCCGTTGCCGAAATCCACCCGCGCCTGGGCATGCCGGACCCGCGCGAGCCCTGAGCGTCCGGCCTGGCGGCCTGTGCAGGTCATCTTGGACCGCAATGCTGCACAGGCACCGACTTCTCACCGTGGCAAATCGAGATGCGGGTTTGTTTTCTCATTCGAAGACGGACGGGAGAAAGTCCGTTCGCTTTGGACATTTCGCTCAAGGGCTGCGCCCGGATCGTACTTGGCGGTTCAGGCCGCATACCTCTGAACCACGCCCGGCTGCCTTGACCACTGGGCATACCAGCTGTCGAACAGCTTGAGCTGTGCCTCGGCATAGCCGCGCTGGCTGTCGGTCAAGGCATCCGTCTCGTTGAAGTGCAGCCGGTATTCGGGATTACCCTTCAGCACCATCATGTGCTTGAAATAGAGCACCAGGTCCGGACCCTCGTCGAAGGAGGAGAGAACAGCGAGCGCGGCGTCCAGTTCCTGCGCGCGCTGGCGGGCTTCGGCGTCGCCCTTGGCGGCGGCCTGGCTGAGCCCGACGAGGTGCAGGACCTCCTTTGGCAAGACATTGCCGATGCCGGTGATCGCGCCGGACGCGCCGCAATTGACGAAGCCGTGGAAGACGGCGGTGTCGACGCCGATCATCAGCGCCACCTCATCGTCGCGGCTGGTGATGTTTTCGGCCGCATAGCGCAGATCCGACGGTCCGCCGAACTCCTTGAAGCCGACGAGGTTGGGATGTTCGGCGCGCAGCGCGAAGAACAGATCGGCGCGCGTGGCGAAGCCGTAATAGGGGCTGTTGTATATGACCGCGGGCAATTCGGGCGCGGCCGCGAGGACTGCCTTGAAATGGTGGCGCTGCGCGGTGACCGAAGGTCCGCGCGACAAGACGCGCGGGATCACCATCAGGCCTCGGGCGCCGACCTTCTGTGCATGGGCGGCATGCGCCACGGCGCTGGCGGTATTGACCGCGCCGGTTCCGACGATCACCGGCACGCCGGCCTTCACCAGGCGCTCGACCCCCTCCATGCGCTGCGCGTCAGTCAGCAGCGGCCAATCGCCCATCGAGCCGCAATAGACGACGGCCGACATGCCGGCGGCAATCAGCTCCCGCCCCTTGCGAACGAGCGCCTCGAAGTCGGGCTGGCGGTCTTCCGTGCACGGGGTCATCAGAGCCGGCATGCAGCCGGAAAAGACATTGGCGGTCATTCGGGTTCTCCCTTGAGGCTGGCGAACGGGCCGGCTGCCCATTCTGTCCCGGCGCCGGTCGTCTGTCACGGCTTCTTATCCTCTTATCGAGCAATCGCCACAGCTGGGCGGCGCCGGCCGGCGGCACCAAGCCGCTGTTCGACCCCATCGCCTTCGCGTGGCCGGGAGCGGATAATCATCCTTATGGACGATTTTTTTCAACGATCATTCGCCGTTTCGGTATCTTCTTGCGAGGTGGTTTGCTTTGATGGCCACGGAGGCGTGCGAGATGCCGGGACCGATATCGAACCATCGTGGAATGGCAGCGGTCCTGCTCTTGGCAATCTGCCGGTGCCGATTCCCGAAGGTTGAAGAGCAGGGACATGGCGCGGGATGATTTTGCGAATGATTGCATACATCGCGCGCCACAAGTGCGTAGCCTCGTCGCACTAGAGAACAGCCTTACAGGGAGCAACAATGCGCACCAAAGCCTCTATTCGTGTCGTCGGTTGTCATGCTGAAGGGGAGGTCGGCGACGTCATCGTGGGCGGCTTGCTGCCGCCGGCGGGCCGCACGATGATGGACAAGATGATCACGATGGAGCGCGATCACGACCATATCAGGCGCATGCTGATCTGCGAGCCGCGCGGCAGCGTCGCGCGGCACGTCAACCTGCTCGTTCCCTCGACGCGCAAGGATTGCGCAGCAGGCGCCATCATCATGGAGCCGACGGAATATCCGCCGATGTCCGGTTCCAACACCATATGCATCGCCACGGTGCTGCTCGAGACCGGCATGGTGCCGATGCAGGAGCCAGAGACCCGCTTCAAGCTCGACATGCCGGGCGGCGTCATCGAGGTGCGCGCCGAATGCCGCGACGGCAAATGCGTCTCGATCACCTTCCGCAACGCGCCTGCCTTTGTCGACCGCCTCGACGCCGGCATCGAGGTGGAAGGGCTCGGCACTCTTAAGGTCGATATCGCCTATGGCGGCATGTTCTACGCCATCGTCGATGCCACGGCGCTCGGCTTCTCGGTCGCCCCGGACGAGGCGCGCGAACTGGCCGTGGCCGGCGAGAAAATCCGACGGGCCGCGCGCGAACAGCTCGATGTCATCCATCCGGAATTCGACCATGTGCGCGGCGTCTCGATCGTGCAGTTCGCCATGCCGTTCCAAGGGCCGGGCAATGTCACGCGCAACACCTGCATCGTCTCGCCGGGACGCTCCGACCGCAGCCCGACGGGGACCGGCACGTCGGCCCGTATGGCGGTGTTGCAGGCCAGAGGCCTGATGGGCGTGGGCGACGTGCTCACCCATGAATCGATCATCGGCTCCCGCTTCACAGGCAGGATCGTGGACCTGACGGAAATCGGCGGGCGCAAGGCGATCGTCCCGGAGATCACCGGCCGGGCCTGGATCACCGGCGAGCATGCCTATTATCTCGATCCGACGGACCCGTACCCGGAGGGCTATGTGCTGTCGGATACCTGGGGCACTTCCACCTCGATGAAGCAATAGCCGCCCGGCCGCGAGCCAGAGCTGGACACCGCACCGCCACAAAGGCTGGCCGAAACCGAACGGACGATGCCTATACCCTGGTGAAAATCGATATCTATCCCTGCCGCCGTGCCAATCGGCGGCGGTCTCGCCAAACCATTGAAAAGCATGGTGATCCCGACAGGAATCGAACCTGTGACCTACAGATTAGGAATCTGCCGCTCTATCCTACTGAGCTACGGGACCACGCGGCCCGACACATAGCCGCTTCGGACCGGTTCGCCAAGAGGCGGACTGAAAGCAAAATCAGTCCGCCGTTTCGCAAAACTCACACTTGCCCCGACTTCTGCGCATGCCCGGCTACGGTCCGCGGAGGATCCACGTCCTTGCCGGGAACCGGCCTCAGGCGGCCAGAGCGGTCTCCGCGAGCTTCACCCAATAGCTCATGCCATGCGGAATGACCTCGTCGTTGAAATCGTAGGCCGGGTGGTGCAGGCCGGCCGTGTCGCCGTTGCCGATGAAGATGAAGGCGCCCGGCCGCGCTTCCAGCATGTAGGAGAAATCCTCGCCGCCCATCACCGGCTGGATGGAGCGGTGCACCTGTGAATTGCCAGCGATATCGGCGGCGACGTCGGCTGCAAAGACCGTCTCTTCCGCATGGTTGAAGGTGACCGGATAGTTGGGCTCGTAGTCGAAGGTGATGGTGGCGCCAAAGGCGGCGGCCAGGCCGTCGCAAAGGGCGCGAATGCGCTCCTCGGCCTTCTTGGCCACTTCCTTCTTCAGCGAGCGCACCGTGCCGGCGATCTCGGCGCTCTCGGGGATGACGTTGTAGGCGTCGCCGGCGTGGAATTTCGTCACCGACACCACCACCGACTCGACCGGGTCGGTGCTGCGCGAGGCGATCGTCTGCATCGCTCCGACAAGCTGGCTGGTGATGACGATCGGATCGATGGTGCCGTGCGGCATGGCCGCATGGCCGCCCCGGCCCTTGACGGTGATGGTGAATTCGGCGGTCGCCGCCATGATCGGGCCCGGCCTGATGGCGAACTGGCCGACCGGCAGGCCCGGCATGTTGTGCATGCCGAACACCTTGGAGATGCCGAAGCGTTCCATCATGCCGTCCTTGACCATCTCGTTGCCGCCGCCGCCGCCCTCCTCGGCCGGCTGGAAGATGACCGCGACCGAGCCGGTGAAATTGCGGGTTTCGGAGAGATATTTGGCGGCACCCAAAAGCATCGCCGTGTGGCCGTCATGGCCGCAGGCATGCATCTTGCCGGGAACAGTCGAGGCGTAGGGCTTGCCGGTGATTTCGTTGATAGGCAACGCGTCCATGTCGGCGCGCAGCCCAATCGTCGTGCCATCGCCGTTGCGGCCGCGGATGATGCCGACGACGCCGGTCTTGCCCAGGCCCGTCACCACCTCGTCGCAACCGAATTCCTTAAGCTTCCCGGTGACGAAGGCCGCCGTCTTGAAGACATCGAAGTTCAGCTCCGGCGTCTGGTGCAGGTGGCGGCGCCAACCGGCGACCTCGTCTTGCATCTCGGCGGCGCGGTTCAAAATCGGCATGATGGTCCCATTTCATCGTTGGAGCAGCCAGTTGCAGCCTGCTGCATTATAGTTGTGATTGCCAGGCGCTTTGCCATGTTGACGTCACATAGGGTAAATAGCACCGCAACAATGCAGCCCGGGAAATCGAGGGCCGGGCCGCACCATGCTGGCGATCGCGTAACGAAATCTTACGGAGCCAGGGGCGACTACGGCAAGAGGCGATTTCGGATTCCATGATGCGGCACGGGCATTTCCTCAAACTATTGCTGGCCGGCGCGCTGGCCTTGCCGATGCTGGCGGGCGTCGCGCGCGCCAATCCTTTGATCCTGTTCGACCTGAAGAGTGGCAAGATCCTTGAGCACCAGGACGCTTTCAAGCGCTGGTACCCGGCGTCGCTGACCAAGCTGATGACGGCCTATGTGACGTTCCGGGCCATCGCCGCCGGTGAGGTCACGCTCGATTCGCCGATCAAGGTGACGAAGCATTCTGCCGGCGAGCCGCCCAGCAAGATGGGCTTCAAGCCGGGCTCGGTGATGCGGCTCGACAATGCGCTGAAGATGATGCTGGTCAAGTCGGCCAACGACATCGCCATGGCCGTTGGCGAAAATATCGGTGGCACGCAGGCGGCCTTCGCCGACCGGATGAACGCGGAAGCGGCGCGTCTCGGCATGACCGGAACACATTTCGTCAATCCGAACGGGCTCTATTCGCCGGACCAGTACACCACCGCGCGCGATCTCGCGCTGCTGGTGATGGCGATCCGCGGCGAGTTCCCGCAATACGCGCCCTGGTTCTCGATCGAGGGGCTCGCCGTCGGCAAGAAGGCGCTCCCCAACTACAATCTGTTGATCGGCCGCTATCCGGGCGCCGATGGCATGAAGACCGGTTTTGTCTGTTCCTCGGGCTTCAACATGATCGGCTCGGCGACGCGCAACGGTCGCACACTGGTCGCCGTGGTGCTTGGCGAGAAATCGGCGGTCAGCCGTGCCGAGACGGCGGCGAAGCTGCTCGACCAGGGCTTTGACACGCCGACCACAGGGTCGACGACACTCGCCGCGCTGCCGTCCTATGGCGACACGATCTCGGCCAACGATTTGCATGACGAGATCTGCAAGAAGAAGACCAAGGCGGAGCAGTCGGAAGCAGCGCCCGCTCCGGCCAAGGATGCGCCGAAGTCGCCTTATCAGGTCAAGCTCGACCACCCAACCCTGGTCGCCGTCGGGCTCGGCGGCGCCGACGGGCCGACGCCGAAGGCGATGCTCGATCAGGCCGGCAAGGAATATGCTGACGTGCCGCTGCCGAGCTGGCGGCCGGACATTCCGGCGCCGCCGGGCGCCGAACCGGCCGCAACCGGGACGGCCGCGGCCGCCGCGCAGGGCGACCAGCCGGTCAAGGTCGCGAACTAGCCCGATGGGCGGCAGCTTTCCCATCCCGGTCTCGGTGCTCACCGGCTTCCTCGGCGCCGGCAAGACGACGCTGCTCAACCGGCTGCTGAAGGACCCGCAACTTACCGACACGGCGGTCATCATCAACGAGTTCGGCGAGGTGGCGATCGACCATCTGCTGGTCGAGCAGGCCTCAGACGGCATCATCCAGCTTTCCGACGGCTGCCTGTGCTGCACGGTGCGCGGCGAACTGGTCGATACGCTGGCCGACCTCGTCGACCGGCTGCAGACCGGCCGCATCGCCAGGCTGGCGCGTGTCGTGGTCGAAACCACCGGGCTTGCCGATCCGGCGCCGGTGCTGCAGTCGATCATGGCGCATCCGGCGCTGGTGCAGGCTTTCCGGCTCGACGGCGTGATCACTCTGGTCGATGCGGTCAACGGCAATGCAACCCTCGACGCTCATGTCGAGGCGGTGAAGCAGGTGGCGGTCGCCGACCGCATCGTGCTCACCAAGACCGACCTCGCCACCGATGCCGGCGATGTCGCGGCGTTGCGAGCGCGCCTGCGTCAGCTCAATCCCGGCGCCGTTCTGCTCGATGCCGATGACAGCGAAACCGGCGCCGCGGCGCTGTTCGACTGCGGGCTCTACAACCCCGAAACCAAATCGGCCGATGTGCAGCGCTGGCTGGGCGAAGAGGCTGGTCATCATCACCATGATCATGATGGCCACCACCACCATCATGGCGACGATCATCATCACGATCACCAGCATCGCCACGATTCGCGTGTGCGCTCGCATTCGCTGGTCCATGACGGTCCGGTGCCGTTCTCGGCGATCGAGATGTTCCTCGATCTGCTGCGCTCGACGTATGGCGAGAAGCTGCTGCGCATGAAGGGCGTCATCGAATTGCTGGAGGATCCGTCGCGGCCGCTGGTCATCCATGGCGTGCAGAAGATCCTGCACCCGCCGGCAAGGCTGCCGGCCTGGCCGGAGGGCAATCGCGGCACCAGGCTGGTGCTGATCACGCTCGACATGCCGGAGGACTATGTGCGCCGGCTGTTCGCCGCCCTCACCAACAGGCCGTCGATCGACACGCCCGACCGCGCGGCGCTGGAGGACAATCCGCTGGCCATAGCCGGGCGACGGTAAGGGGCCAGGACCGCGAACTCAGGCGGCGCCGCGCTCGACCAGGAAGCGATGGCCGCCGGACACCGCCGCCGTTTCGACGAGCTGATGGCCTGCGTCCGAGCAGAAGGCCGGAATGTCGATGACGGCAAGCGGATCGGTGGTTTCCAGCCAGATCAGGCTGCCTGGCCGCATCGCGGCCAGCCGCTTCTTCGCCTTTAGCACGGGGAGGGGACAGTTCAGCCCCTTGAGATCGTAGACGGCGGGGCGCTTTTCTCTTTTTTCAAGCATGTCGTTGTCCCAAAACCGCCCTACACTTTGGGCGACATGCATCAGCCAAAACCTCAGCCGCCGAACATGCCGAGCAGCTTCTTCTTCAGCTTCGTCACCGTGCCGTCGTCGGCGCTCGCGGCCTGCGTTTCGGCTGCCGGTTCGGCCGCTTCGACGCCCGCGGTGGTGACCGGCTGCTGGGCAGCCTGCTTGGCGGCTTCCGCCTCGGCCAATGCCTGGGCCTTGGCAGCTTCCTTGGCGGCCTTGGCTGCCTGTATGGCTGCGAGCCGCTGTTCCTCGGCCTTGCGCTTGGCTTCCTTCTCGGCGTCGAGCGCGGCCATCTTGCGGCCGAGCGGCGAATCGATACGGCCCATGCGCGCGGTCTCGGTCACCGAGCCGTCGCCGTTCATCGATGGCGGGTCGATCGGCACGCGCTCGCCGCGGGCGCGGCGCTTCGACCAGTCGGAAACGATGCTGGCTTCCTTGATGCCGGCAATCGTCGGCTTGGGCGCCGGCGCGCTGGACTTGACCGCGCCGTTGAAGGCCGAGTCATAGGTGCTCTGATAGGCGCTATAGGCGCTCTTCAGCGAATCCGGCTGCGTGGTGGCGGGGCAGGGCCCGGTGGGATCGAAGGTCGTGCCTTCGGGAGCCACTTGATTGAAGACGTAGCGCTTTTCGCAGACGTCGACCTTCGGCGGCACCTTGGTGATCTCGAAATTGTCGTAGCCGACCTTCAGCATCTTCCAGAAATCGTAGTTCGGGTCGTTGCGGTAGCGCGCCATGTTGGCGGCGGTCATGCGGAACGGAAAGGCCTGGATCTGGAACTCGGTCTGCCCGCCCTGGAAGGCATCGCGGCCGAAGGCGTAGATCTGCTCGATCTGGGCATCGGTCATCGAATAGCAGCCCGACGACGAGCAGGCGCCATGCACCATCAGGTTGGAGCCGGTGCGGCCATTGGCGCGGTCATAGGCGTTGGGATAGCCGATGTTGAAGGACAGATGGTAGTTCGAGCGCGGGTTCATCTGCGAGGGCCGGACCGTATAGAAGCCTTCCGGCGCCTGGCGGTCGCCTTCCGTGTACTTCGGCCCGAGCTTGCCCGACCATTTGCAGATGTCGTAGCTGGCCACCATCTCGTAGCGGCCATTGGTCTTGGCCTTCCAGATCTCCAGCTTGCCCTCTTCCTTGAAGATACGGGCCATCACCGACGAGGTGCGGACCATGCCCTTGGCCTTCATGTCGGCCAGGATCTTGTCCGGCAGCGGCTTGTTGGCCTCCGGCGCGAAATCCTTCATCGAGGAATCGTTGCAGCCGGCGACGCCGATGGCGGCGATCAGGACTCCGGTACGGGCAAGCTTGGCAAACATGGTACGGCTTAGTCTTTCCCTCGGGCCACGGGTTCAACCGCCAGGCCCGCACGCTGAACATGAGCGGACCGTAAGCCCGTTAACCTTGAAAAATCCTTACCGCAAGCCTCGAACGACCCCTCGCGGCAATTTCATTGAGCCGAACGCGGCGGCATTTTTGTGGCGGAATCGTGCCCGTACACCACTTTGCCGCGTAGCGGCCGAAGCTATTCCAGGGCGATCAGACGTTTTGACAGAAACGGATTTGACGGGGACTAGTTGACGTCGGTGCCAGTGCCATTGCTGTTGCCGTTTTCCACTGGCGGCTGGGAAGTCGCTTGTTGGGCCGTCAGTGCTTGCAGGCGGGCCGCTTTGATCAGCGTGGGTTTCTCGTATTTCTTCATTTCAAATCCCCCGAAACGAGAAGCTTAATTAGCAGCCGTTAAAGCAAAGTGTCTATGGCGGCCCCGCTCCGAACCACCGGATCGCCGCCTGGACCACCGATGTGGGTGGCGCCTTCCGGACGGAAAACCGTTCCAAACGTTTGATGGAACTGCCCGGATATAAAGCGCGTCGGGCTGAAACGGTGTTAGGCGATGCGCCTTAAGCCCTCCCAGAACCGCCCACATTTCCGGGCACTAGAGGCTGCGTCCCATGGCCAGGTATTTCTCGCGACGCTGCTCACGGAAATCGGTGTTGGCGCCGGCAAAATCCTTCATCGTCTTGGCGATGAGGTCGCCGGTGGCGGCGATCACCGTCTCCGGCGCCCGATGGGCGCCGCCGAGCGGCTCGGGGACGATGGCGTCGATGATCTTCATTTCGTAAAGATCCTGGGCGGTGATCTTCATGTTGGTCGCCGCGTCCCTGGAGCGGGTGGTGTCGCGCCACAGGATCGAGGCTGCGCCCTCCGGCGAGATCACCGAATAGATGGCATGCTCCAGCATGTAGACCCGATTGGCGGTGGCGATGGCGATGGCACCGCCCGAACCGCCTTCGCCGATCACCACCGAGATCGACGGTACCTTGAGCGCCAGACAGGCCGAGGTCGAGCGGGCAATCGCCTCGGCCTGGCCGCGTTCCTCGGCGCCGACGCCGGGATAGGCGCCGGCGGTGTCGACCAGCGTCAGAAGCGGGATCTTAAAGCGGTCGGCAAGCTCCATCAGCCGCACCGCCTTGCGGTAGCCTTCCGGCCGCACCGAGCCGAAATTGTGCTTCAGCCGGCTCGCCGTGTCCGAGCCCTTCTCCTGGCCGATCACCGCCACCGGCTCGCCTCGGAAGCGGGCGAAGCCGCCGACGATCGCCTGATCCTCGCCGAAATTGCGGTCGCCGGCGAGCGGCGTGAAATCGCTGAGCAGGCCCTTGATGTAGTCGACGCAATGCGGCCTGTCGGGATGGCGCGCCACCTGCACCTTCTGCCAGGGCGTCAGCGCCTTGTAGGCCTCGCGCAGCGCATCGCGCGAGCGCTTCTCCAGCCGGCTGATCTCGTCGCCGACATCGACGGCCTCGCCGTTCTCGGCAAGCTTCTTCAGTTCCAGGATCTTGCCTTCGAGATCCTGCACCGGCTTTTCGAAATCGAGGTAGTTGTACATTCTTGAGCGGACCGACAGTTCGGAAGGCAATGGCTGGCGAAACCCTCGAAAACAGGGGCCCCGGGCGATGGAACGTCGCCCTCACATAGCGACATGAGGCCTAGTCGGCAAGCGGATGATGATCATTGACCAGCCGCACCAGCCGCTCTTCCAGCACATGGGTGTAGATCTGGGTGGTGGAGATGTCGGCGTGGCCGAGCAGCTGCTGCACGGCCCTGAGATCGGCGCCGTTCTGCAGGAGGTGGCTGGCGAAGGCGTGGCGCAGCACATGCGGCGAGATCTTGGCCGAGGCGATGCCGGCCCTTGCGGCAAGCCCTTTGAGGTCGCGGGCGAAGACCTGACGGGAGAGGTGGCCGGTGTCGGAGGCGGCCGGAAACAGGAAGGGGCTGGCGGCGAGGGCCGGCCGCTCTGCCCTGGCGGCAAGCCAGGCCCGCATGGCGGCGCGCGCCTTGGCCGAGAGCGGCACCATGCGCTCCTTGTCGCCCTTGCCGCGCACCATGAAGAAGCGGTCATCGCGCAGCGCCACCGTCACCGGCAGGCCGACCAGTTCGGAAACGCGCAGGCCGGTGGCGTAGAGCACCTCAACCAGTGCATGCAGGCGCAGCCGCGCCGGACGGTCGCCGCCGTCGGCGTCGCCCGCTTCGGTAGCGGCGCGGTCGATCAGCCGGCCGGTCTCGGCCTCACTCATCGTCTTCGGCAGCGGACGGCCCTTCCTCGGACTGTCCAGCGTGCCGGTCGGGTCGTCGCCACGCAGGCCCTCGGCGTAGAGGAACTTGAAGAATTGGCGGATGGCCGACAGTTTGCGCGCCTGCGAGGTGGCGGCGAAGCCGCGCGCGGCGATATCGTCGAGATAGGCGCGGATGTCGGCGGCGGCCGCGCCCGCGAGCCCGCCGCTGATTGCCATCGAAGCGTCTTCCAGGTCGCGGCGGTAGGAGGACAGCGTGTTTTCGGCCGCGCCCCGCTCGGCGCTCATCATCTCCAGGAAGGCCTCGATGCGCGCCGCGCTGTTCATGTCGTTGGCGTCAGTTCTTCTTGGGGTTCAGCTTTTCGGGCGGGATGCGCACGCTCATTTCGGCCTTTTTCGGTTCGACGAACATGGCCAGCGCGAACATCGTGCCATAGGCAATGCCGGCCAGAATCGTCAGCGTCACGACAAAGCGAAACAGTGTCGGCATCAATATGCGCCCGTCTCTTGTTCTGCATTTCCAAACCCTGTGCCCTTATGGGACGCCAATCCGGCCAATTCAAGGTAGAAGCCTGTTGTCCTAACGCAGGTCCTTGCCGGCAAACCGTATAACACTTTCCGGGACCTGCTTGTTTTGGCGCAGGTCCTGTTCGGAAAACCGCTGACACTTTTCCGGGACCTGCTTGCCGTGCTTGACGCAAACAGGCTTTTGATGTCGATAACGCCGACAAAGAGGGCTCGTATGAACGCGCTACAAGCAAATCCTCCCGGCGAGGGCCATGCCGAGCTGCTGGAGCGGCTGGGCAGCCGCTCCATCGTCTTCGTCGGCCTGATGGGCGCCGGCAAGACGGCGATCGGCCGCAAGGTGGCGGCGATGCTTTCGCTGCCCTTCATCGACAGCGACCAGGAGATCGAAAGCGTGTCGCGCATGACCGTGCCCGAGCTGTTCGAGCGCTATGGCGAGACCGAATTCCGTGCCTTGGAGCAGCGCGTCATCCTGCGCCTCCTGGAAAACGGCCCGCAGGTGCTGTCGACCGGTGGCGGCGCCTTCATGAACGCGCAGACGCGCGAGGCGATCGCCACGCATGGCGTCTCGGTGTGGCTCAAGGCCGAGCTCGATTTGTTGATGGAGCGCGTATCCAAGAAGCAGAACCGGCCATTGCTCAAAAGCCCTGATCCACGCGCCGTGCTCGAGCGGCTGATGGGCGAGCGGTATCCCGTATATGCCACATCGGACATCACCGTGCCGACCCGCGACGACCGCAAGGAGGTCATCGCCTTCGAAGTGGTCGCGGCGCTGTGCGGCCATTTTGGCGTTGCGCTTGTACAAGCCAGCGACGAGGCCCGGCCATGAGCGACGTCGCACCCGTCACCGTCGAAGTCGGCCTTGGCGATCGTGCCTACGACATAATGATCGGTCCCGGCCTGCTGTCCGGCGCTGGCCTGGAGATTTCGCGCCGCTTGCCGGGCAGGCGCGCGGCCGTGATCACGGATGAGAACGTCGCCGCTGCGCATCTCGAAACGCTGAAGGCCGGCCTCGGGACGGGCGGCATCCAGGCGGCCGTCATCACGCTGCCGGCCGGCGAAAAGACCAAGAGCTTTGCGCATCTCGAAGAGGTGGTCGACGGGGTGCTCGCCGCCAAACTGGAACGCGGCGACGTCGTCATCGCGCTAGGGGGCGGCGTCATCGGCGACCTCGCCGGTTTCGCCGCCGGCATCGTGCGGCGCGGCATGAAATTCGTGCAGATCCCGACATCGCTGCTGGCGCAGGTCGATTCCTCCGTCGGCGGCAAGACCGGCATCAACAGCGCGCGCGGCAAGAACCTCGTCGGCGTCTTCCATCAGCCGAGGCTGGTGCTGGCCGACACCGGCGTGCTCGACACGCTGCCGATCCGCGAATTCCGCGCCGGCTATGCCGAGCTCGCCAAATACGGGCTGATCGACCGCCCCGACTTCTTCGCCTGGCTGGAGGCGAACTGGCAGGACGTGTTCGCCGGCGGTCCGGCGCGCACGCAAGCGATCGCCGAGGCCTGCCGCGCCAAGGCCGATGTCGTCGCCCGCGACGAGTTCGAGACCGGCGACCGCGCACTGCTCAATCTCGGCCATACGTTCGGCCACGCGCTGGAAGCCGCGACGCACTATGACGGCGCCCGGCTCGTCCACGGCGAGGGAGTCGCCATCGGCATGGCGCTGGCGCATCGCTTCTCGGCGCGGCTCAACCTAGCGAGCCCGGACGATGCGGCGCGCGTCGAGGCGCATCTTCGCGCCGTCGGCCTGCCGTGGCGGATGGCCGACATCCCCGGCGAACTGCCCGACGCCGAAGCGCTGCTTGGCTTCATCGCCCAGGACAAGAAGGTGTCGCGCGGCGCGCTGACCTTCATCCTGACGCGCGGAGTCGGCCAGGCCTTCATCGCCAGGGACGTGCCGGCGTCGGAAGTGCTTGGCTTCCTTGCTGAAAACCACCCGGGATGAACGAGGCTGGCTGGATCGCCGCGGCCGTCCTTGCCGGCTCCATGCTGCTGGCCTTGCTCTTTCGCGCCCGCCTGCTCGCTGCCTTCGGCCACGAATTGCGGCGCGTCGATCCGCAACGTCCGGCGCATGACGAGCCGCGCGAGGCGGCCGACGATTTCCGCCGTGACGGCCAGGCGCCACGAGAGGAACGCAATCGTCTGGAGGGACTGTTCGACCTCGAGGAACTCGAAGTGTCCGATGTCATGGTCCACCGCACCAACATGCGCTCGGTCAATGCCGACAATGCATCGGAAGCGGTGGTGCGCGAGATCCTGAACAGCCCGCATACGCGCATGCCGTTGTGGAAGGGCTCGCTCGACAACATCGTCGGCGTGCTGCACGCCAAGGACCTGCTGAGGGCGCTGAACGAGGTCGGCAACGACTTTTCCAGGATCGACGTGATGAAGATCGCGTCGAAGCCCTGGTTCGTGCCGGACACCACCACCTTGCAGGACCAGCTCAACGCCTTCCTGCGCCGCAAGGCGCATTTCGCCATCGTCGTCGACGAATATGGCGAAGTGGAAGGGCTGGTGACGCTGGAGGATATCATCGAGGAGATTGTCGGCGAGATCGCCGACGAGCACGACGTCGACATCCAGGGCGTTAAGCAGGAGGCCGACGGCTCGGTCGTCGTCGACGGCACGGTGCCGATCCGCGATCTCAACCGGGCGCTCGACTGGAACCTGCCGGACGAGGAGGCCACCACGATTGCCGGCCTCGTCATCCACGAGACCCAGTCGATCCCCGATGAAAAACAGGCCTTTACCTTCCACGGCAAGCGCTTCGTAGTCATGAAGCGCGACAAGAACCGCATCGCCAGGCTGCGGATAAAGCCGGCCGGCGACGCCTGAAAATCAGGTAGGTCGGCGCGGCGCGGCGTCTGCCTCCGGCGCTATTCCACGATCTCCCTGGTCGAGCGCTCGTGCAGCGTCGCGCCTGTTTCGGCGTCGACCGCCGCAAGACTGACCTCGTAGCCCCAGAGGCTGCGGATATGGCGCAAGGTCGCGTCGCGGCTGCCTTCGTCCAGGAGGATACCGGCCTTCACCTTGTGCTGCAGCCGCAGTTGCCTGTCGCCGCGCAGGTCGACATCGACAATCTGGATGTCGGGCCTGTTCGCCCCCACGTCGTAGCTGTGGGCCAGGCCGCTGCGTATCTTCTCATAGCCGCGCTCGTTGTGGATCGATGCGACCTCCAGATGCGGTTCGTCGGCTCGATCGGCAAGCACGAAGAGCCGCCATTTCCGGATCAGGGTTGGGCTGAGGTACTGGCGGATGAAGGATTCATCGCGATGGTCGGCCCATGCCTCGAGCAGCGTCTCGCGCCAGTCGCCGCGGCCCGCAATGTCGGGAAACCAGTCGCGGTCCTCCGCCGTCGGCTCGGTAGAGATGCGCCGTATGTCCTGCATCATGTCGAGACCGAGCGCGTAGGGATTGATGCCGGAAAAGCGGGGATCGTCGAAACCAGGCTGGAAGACCACATTGGCATGGTTGCGCAGGATTTCGAGCATGGCGCCCTCGCCGATCAGCCCGCGATCGAACAACAGGTTCATCAGCGTGTGGTGCACGAAAGTGGCGCAACCCTCGTTCATCACCTGGGTTTGCCGCTGCGGGTAGAAATATTGCGCGATGATGCGGACGATGCGGACGATTTCGCGCTGCCACGGTTCCAGCACAAGGCTGTTCTTCTCGAGGAAATAGAGCAGGTTCTCCTCGGGCAGATTGAGCGACTTCTTCCGTTCGGCCAGGCTTTCGTCCTTCTCGCCGGTCTTGCCGGTCTCCTGCGAGGCCGGCAGCGTGCGCCACAGATCGTTGTAGGAGCGCTCCTCATATTCGAGGCGCTCGCGCAGGCCTTCGCGCTGCCGCTCCGACGACAGCTTGGGCGGCCGGCGGTAGCGGAACACGCCCTGTTCCATCAACGCATGCGCCGAATCGAGGACCGCCTCGACCGCCGCGAGGCCGTGCCGCTCCTCGCAGCGGGCGATATAGCCCTTGGCGAAGTCGAGATAGCTCAGGATCGCCCCGGCGTCGGTCCACTGCCGGAACAGGTGATTGTTCTTGAAAAAATGATTGTGTCCAAGCGCCGCGTGCGCCGTAACCAGGGCCTGCAACGCCATGGTGTTCTCCTCCATCAGGTAGACGATGCAGGGATTGGAGTTGATGACCAGTTCATAGGCCAGACCACGACCGCCCTTGCGGTAGAGAAGGTCGTGATGAAGGAAGTGCTTGCCGAACGACCAATGGCGATACATCAGTGGCATGCCTATCGATGAATAGGCGTCGAGCATCTGCTGGGACGAGATGATCTCCATCTGAACCGGATAGATATCGAGGTGGAGTTCTTCCAGGGCGATCGCCTCGATCGCGTCATAGGCCCGCGACAGCGTCTTGAAGTCCCAATCGGATCCGGAAAACAGCAAAGCTGGTTTGCCTGCCTGCCTGGCCATTTGCACCCCTCTCAAGCGCTCTTGCGGGCAGCTGGCTGCCTTGCGAAGAGCTGGCGGAAGACCGGGTAGATGTCGGCCGGAGTGGCGATGCGGGTCATCTGGAAGTTCGGCCATTTCTGCGCGACGACGCTGTAGGCGCGCCACAGCGACGTCCCGTTTTCGGTGGCTCCGAAAATATGGCTCTCGCGTTCGTCGATGATCTCGACATAGGCGAAATATTGGCAAAGACGCATGAGCGCGCCGTCGAGCAAAGCTATGCAGCGTTCCGAATCGGTGGCGAAATTGTCACCGTCCGAAGCCTGGGCGGCGTAGATGTTCCACTCGTTGGCCGGGTAGCGTTCTTCGATGATGCGGCGCATTTCGTCGAGCGCCGTGGAAACGACTGTGCCGCCGCTTTGCGTGCAATGGAAGAAGGTTTCCTCGTCCACCTCCTGGGCCTCGTGGGTGTGGCGGATGAAGACCACCTCGGTGCGCTCGTAGCGCCGTTTCAAGAACAGATGCAGAAGCACGAAGAAGCGTTTGGCCAGATCCTTCTCGCGCTCACCCATCGATCCGGACACATCCATCAGGCAGAACATCACGGCACTGGCATTCGGCAGCGGCCGGGGATCGAAGCGATTGAAGCGGATGTCGATCGGATCGACATAGGCGATGCGTTTGCGGCGGCGCTCCAGCCGTTCGAACTCCTTGCGCAAATCCGCGACACGCAGACGCGTCGCTGCGCTGGCCGGCTGAGAGTCCAGCGCGGCGATCTGCCCGGCGATGGCATCCACGTCCGCCTGCTTCGGCCGCCTCAACGCTATGCGGCGGCCATGACTGTTGCGCATCGTACGCGCGACGTTGATGTTGGTCGGCGAACCGGTTGTCGCGAAGCCGGCGCGCTGCGACTTGAAGGCGAGGATTTCCTTGAGGTTGAGCTTGACCATGTCGGGCAGTTCGAGATCCTCGAAAAACAGATCGAGAACCTCCTCACGCGACAGCACGAAACGGAAATCGTCTTCCGAGACTGTGTCGCCCGGAGACGACGACCCGGCGCCGCCGCCCTGGCCGGGTTTGGGGATCAGGTCTCCCGGAGAGAAACTCTTGTTGCCGGGCAGGATGTGCTGGCGCCGCCCGCTGTTCCTGGCATCGTTGAAGCTCGGCTCACCGGTACCTTTTTCCGGCATCGGCACGGCGTATTCCCTGTCCGCCTCGGCGATCCGGCCGGTGCGTATGCGGTCGCGTATGCTGCGCTTCAGTTCTTCCCGCGCGCGCCGGAGGAAGCGCTGGCGATTGCCCAAGCTCTTGTCCTTGGGATTCAGGCGGCGGTCGATGAAGATCGGCATGGAACCCCCGGGCGTTCTCAACCCGCCTTGTTCACCCGCATGTACCAGTCCACCAG